>CAIRWP010000217.1 GCA_903882335.1 uncultured Opitutia bacterium
GCCCACCGCCGCCACATGGACCACTCGGACCGCTTCTGGAACCAGCTCGCCGCCTGGGATCCCCGATGGAAGAAGCATGACCGCGAACTGACCAAGCGGTGGAACGCCATCATGGACCTCGGCCGCGCATGAATCCCGAGGTCGGCCAGTCGCCCGACGAGGTGTTCGACGTCGTCGATGCCGAGGATCGGGTCATCGGGCGTGAACGCCGCGGGGAGATTCATCGACGTGGGCTGCTGCACCGGGCGGTCCACATCTTTTGGCTGCGGCCGGACGGTCAACTGTGCCTCCAACGGCGTTCCTTCGCCAAGGACAACTGTCCCGGTCAGCTCAGTTCGTCCTGCGCTGGTCATGTGGACGCGGGGGAGGCCTACCTGACCGCCGCGGTCCGAGAACTGGGCGAGGAGCTCGGCGTCCACGTGGCCCCCGCCGAGCTAGCGGAGATCGACTACGCCCCACAACACGAGGACCTCGGCCGCGAATTCGTTCGTTCCTACCTGCTGTGTCGTCCGGCCGAACGCTGCTTTCCAGCCCCCTTCGAGGTCGATGCGGTGCTGTGGCGCACGCCCGCGGAACTCGAGGTCTGGGCCGCAGAACAGCCGGACCTTTTCTCCCGACCGCTCCTCCACCTGCTGGCCCGGCCGGCGGTGCGGCAGGCCTTGGGCTTGCGGTAAGTGTTTGAACTTCCGCCCTGGCGGTGCGTAAGTGGCCACGTGTCGGACCCGACTCCAGCCCTTTCTGAAACCCCCGCGGTGGTGCCCTGGTACCATTGGCTCTGGGTGGCTCCGTTCGCCTTGGTGCTGCGGTTATGGTTGGCGACCCTGCGGATCCGTTCCAACCGTTCAGCCATCGACGATGCCGACGGCGGGCGGATCATCGTCCTCTGGCACGACCGGCTATTCGTTTCCGGCTTGGTCGCCCGCAGGCATTTTCGGCGCCCCATCAATGCGCTCATCAGCACGAGCAAGGATGGCGGTTGGCTCGTCGCCTTCTTTCGCCTGATGGGCCTCAAGGCCGTGCGTGGTTCCTCGAACAAGCGCGGCGCCGCCGCCCTGATGACGCTCACCCGGGTCGTGCGGGCGGGGGAGCATGCTGGGGTCACGCCGGATGGTCCCAAGGGGCCGGCCCGGGTCTGCAAGACCGGCGTCGTGGCCTTGGCCAAACTGACCGGCCGCCCTATCATCCTCATGGGATTGGATTATGCACGTTGCTGGCGCCTGCGTAACTGGGATCGGTTTGCATTGCCGCTCCCGTTTTCGCGGGTCGACGTGACCTTTGAGGATATCCTGTGTCCATCCCGCGACGAGGAGGACGGCGTCGTGGCGGCGCGGATTCAGGAGCGCCTCAACGCCCTCTCCGGCCAGTGACGCTTACTCCCGGCGGAGCAGCTTTGCGGCATACTTCGCGAGCAAGTCCGACTCGAGATTGACCCGTTCTCCGGCGCGGCGCTGGGCGAGGTTGGTCACGGCGAGCGTGTGCGGGATTAGCCAGATACGAAAACCGCCGGGACGCAGGTCGGCCACGGTGAGCGACATGCCATCGACCGCGACGCAGCCCTTCTTGACGACCAAGTCCAGGATTTCAGTGGGGGCGTCGATGTCGAACCGCCAATCCGCGCCATCTTGCCCCAGGAAGGCGATCGTGCCGCACGCGTCGACGTGTCCGGTGACGAAGTGGCCACCGAGGCGGTCCGTCGGAAGGAGGCTAGGTTCAAGGTTGACCAGGTCGCCGACCTTGAGGTCGCCCAAGTTGGTCAGGCGGAGCGTCTCGGCCAGAAGGTCGAAGGAGGCCCGGTCGCCGACCGGGGCGGTGACCGTCAGGCAGCACCCGTTATGGGCGATGCTATCGCCGGCGCGGGCGGCCGTGAACAGAGGGGATTGTACGGTCAGTCGGAGGCCGCCCAGCGGACGGGGAGAATGGTCGACGACCTGACCGGCGGAGTGGACGAGTCCCGTGAACATGACTGGCAATAAAAAGGGGCCGTCGCCGGCCCCTAGGGTTTTAGTTCTGCTTGCCGTCCTGGGCTCGCTTCGCGCGCTCTTCTTCCTCGAGCTTGGCGCGAATCCGGGCGCGTTCTTCTTCCTCGATGGCCTTAAGGCGGGTCTTGCGCTGCTCGTCCTCGTTGACGGCGTTGCGGATCTCATCATCGACTTCCTCGGAGGCTTTCTTGAACTCCTTCTTGGCCTTGCCCATCCCGCGGGCGAGTTCCGGCAGCTTCGAGCCGCCGAAAAGGAGGACCACGACGATCAGGATGATCATGGCGGTTTCGCCGTTCAGGAATGCGAGGGGGGGGAGCATGGGGAATGTTATTGCTGAAGATTGCAGGAAAGACCACTTTTTAGCATCTTCTCCGCGATGTCAACCCATGTCTCCCATCGTGAAGTCTGGTATACGGGACGCGTCCAAGGGGTGGGTTTCCGCGCCCAAGCCTTGCAGGTCGCCCGGGGCTACGATGTGACGGGCTTTGTCCAGAACCTGCCCGATGGGCGCGTCTACCTGCATATCGAAGGGGCCGGCCAGGAGGTCGAAGCCTACACGGAGCAACTGGCCAAGACCATGGACGGGCACATCCGCTCCGCGGAAATGCGCGACTTCGCCGGGGTCCGCACCACGACCGATTTCTCGATCCGGCGATGACGGCCGCTCCCGCCATCGAGGTGCGCCACCTCACCAAGGACTTCCGCGTCGGGCTGAAGGGCGTCAAGCTCCGCGCGGTGGATGACCTGTCGCTGTCCATCCCGCGTGGGCAGGTCTACGGGCTCCTGGGGCCCAACGGCTGCGGCAAGAGCACCACGTTGAAGGTGGTACTTGGGCTCGTCCCCGCCACCGCCGGTGAAGTCTCCATCCTCGGACTACCTTCGGCGACGGCGGAGGCGCGCGCCCGGACCGGCTTCCTGCCGGAGGCTCCCTACTTCCACAAATTCCTCAGCGGGCGCGAACTCGTGCGCTACTGCGCGCATCTGAGCGGCGTCCCTTCCGATCGGGTGGAGGCGGCCGTCGAGGAGGCGGTCGCCTTGGTCGATCTACGCGAGGCTGCCGGCCGGCTCGTCGGCACCTATTCCAAGGGCATGCTTCAGCGCATCGGTCTGGCCCAAGCGATCGTCCATGATCCCGAGCTTGTGATCCTCGACGAGCCTACCGCGGGCGTTGATCCGGTCGGTGCCGCCGCAATCGGGCGAATCATCGAGGCGATGCGCGCACGCGGGAAAACGGTGGTGCTTTGTTCGCACCTCCTCGGTCAGGTCGAGCAGGTCTGCGACCGCGTCGCGATCATGGATAAGGGACGGCTCGTCCTCGAAGGGGCGGTCGCGGAGGTGTTGGAACGACGCGACCGGCATGTCCTGACTGTCGACGCCCTCACGCCCGCCGCGCTCGCCGCCGCGGAGGCGGCTCTCGTCGCCCATGGCGCCCGCCTCAGCGCCGTCACCCATCCCCGCCGTTCGCTCGAGGAACTCTTCCGCGAACTGGTCACCGGTAGTCGCGACGCCTGATGAAAGCCGCCTGCCATCGTTCGCTCTGGATCGCCCGGATCACCTTTCTGGAGGCTATCCGACAGCGTTTCTTCGCTTTCCTTTTTATCCTAGGCGCCGCCCTCGTCCTCGCCTCCGGCGCCGTGCGCGTCTTCGACTTCGGGCATAGCGAGCTCAAGTTCCTGGCCGACTTCGGTTTCGGGGGACTCTTCCTTTTTGGCTCCATCTTGGGCGTGGTCATGACGGCGCAGCTTTTCTTCGCCGAGATCGACAATCGGACCGCCCTGACGCTGCTCGCCAAGCCGCTGAGCCGCGCGGAGTTCCTCGCCGGTAAGTTCCTGGGTATCTGGGCCGTTCTCGGGGTCTTCGTCCTGGTGCTCGCCGCCTTGCTGGCCGCCATGCTCGGCTGGCGGGCCGCGGAACTCGCTCAACTCGCCGTCGAACGACGGCTGGCGCCGCCCGAGTGCGACCTCGCCGGTCTCGCTTTGTACGCGTCGTTGCAATGGCTGCGGCTCGGCGTTATCGTCGCGATGGTCCTCGCGGTGGCCGCGGCGGCCCGCACCTTCCTCTTCGCCGTCGTCGTCGGCGCGCTCGCCGTGCTCGCCGGTCAGCTCCAGTGGCTCTCGCAGGAGTTATTGCTCAAGCCGGCGGAAACCGGTCTCGGCCACGCCGCGCTCTGGCTCCTCACGCACCTCCTGCCGAACCTGCAGCAGTTCAACCTCGGCGACGCGCTGGTGCTCGCTCCCCATCAGGTGACCGCCGGCACCTTGCCGTGGGTCTTCCTGTCAGGGGTGGCGTATGTCGTCGCCTTCTTGGTTTTGGCGACCTTCCTGTTCCGGCGGAGGGAAATCTGAACATGCGGCGCGCCTTGCCCTGGGTCGGTTTGTTCGCGTTGTTCCTCGCGGTCGGGGTGCTCGCCGACCAGTCCTGGCGGCGGGCCCGGCTAGCCTTGCCGGAGATCGGTCGACGGGAACTCGAACCGACGGTCGGGCAGGGCGTCCTGCTCGGCGTCCTCGGCGGCTTCCGTACCGTCGTGGCCGACTTCACCTGGATCCGCGGTTACGTGCTCTGGGAGCGGAAGAACGACCGCGCCGGCACCGAACTACTGATGCGCGCCGCCTGCGCGCTCGACCCGCGGTCGCGCTTCTTTTGGGAAAATACCGGCCTCGCCGTGGCGAACGACATGGGGCATTGGGAGATCCGCCGCCGCGGCGGCTACGCCAAGGTGCCTAAGGAAATCCAGGACCACTTGCTCCGTGGTTACGCCCAGCGCGGCATGGTCTTGCTCGACGAGGGGATCGTGAGCACGGGCGGCGACGCGGCGCTGCTCGCCACCGCCGCCTTGGTCGCCGAGTTGCAGCTCAAGGACCTCGGCCGCTCGGCCGACTACTACCGACGCGCTGCGGAGGCGCGCGCCGCCCCGTGGTTCGCCGCCCGCTTCGCCGCCGCCAATCTCTGGAAGGAAGGCCGCCGACGCGAGGCCTACGTCTGGTACCGCGCCCACTGGCTGAAGGTGCTGCGTCTGGCCGAGGATGGCTCGCCCGATGACCTCAAGGAGCTCCGCGACATGGAGCACGAGCTGCGCCTGCCTTTGCTCCAGCGTCTCCCGCAGCAGTCCTGGGAGGTCTCCCAGCCGGGTTTTGTCCCGCGGACGAACGAAGGGGTGACGGCGCCGTCACCGGTCGGTGGGCAGAGCCGGAAGTGATCAGAAAGGTTGGTCGCCGTCCGCCTTCGGTTCCGCCGGTGCGCCCTTGGCCGCCTTCGGCTTGCGCGGCGGGAAGGCGAACCACCAGCCCTTCTCCTTGTCGGCGACGAGGAAGGCTTCGAAGGTCCGCTTGGTCCGGTTGGAGACGAACTTCTTGAGGCCGGTCTTGCCCTCGTTGAGCAGGCGACGGACGTCGTCCGCCGACAGCGGGCACTTGAGCATCTCGGCGTTGAGGCTGAAAGTCTTCTTGGCGCCGGCTTCCTGTGCCTTATGCGGACAGACCCGGTAGCCGGCGGTCGGCGTGTGCTGCACCGGCAGGCCGCTGACAGGGCAGGGGCCGAGCACCGGCCAGTCGGCATCGAAGGCGTCGGGGTTGCCGTCGGCGCCTTCGCGCGGCGGGAAGTAAAGGACGGCCTTCAACTTACCGCTCGGCGATTTCGGCTTGGTCTTGCGCGGAGACTTGGCTGTTGCGGTTGCTTCGCCTTCGGCCGCGGGCGCGGCTTCGGGCTTCTCTTCGGCGCCTCGGGGCTTGATTGTATCCGGGTCGACGAGGTCGATGTAGCCGGTGAAATTCTTGCCCGACTTCATCGAACGGAAGTCCGCGAACGGACCGATGCGGCGTTTCTCGACTAGCTCGCCGACTTCGGCGGGGGTGATACGGTGGCCGTTCATCTCCGCATAGATCGTCATCTTCGGGCGGTCGGTGGTGCCGACCTTGTCCTGGGAGAAGTATTTCTCGCCGTCAGTGAGGAGCGGTAGGCCGTCCGTCGGAGAGAGCACCTTCGGATTCAGTTCCGCTGATGGGGTCGGATCCGTCGCGCCGGCGAGCATCTCGCGGACCTGCGCTTTGATTTCATGGATGAAAGCTTCGGCCGTCAGATGACCGTGCTCGATCTGCTTGAGCTTATACTCCCACTCGCCGGTGAGCTGCGGCTCGACGAGGAAGGACATGCCCTTGCTCTTCTGGGTCAGGAACTGATGCAGCTGGAAGGCCTTGGCCAAGGGTACGAGTTCCTTGCCCTGACGTTCGATGTAGGTCTTCGCGAGGAGCTCCTCGATGGTGGCGGCCCGGGTCGCGGGAGTGCCGAGGCCACGTTCCTTCATCGCTTCGGCGAGGGCTTCGTCGTCGACGAGCTTGCCGGCGTTCTCCATCGCCCCGAGGAGCGAGGCTTCGTTATAGCGGGCAGGCGGCTTCGTGGCGTCTTCCTTGACGTCGACACCGCGGACCTTGGCCTGGGCGGGGGAGCCGTCGGCAGCGATGAGCGCGGGCAGGCTGGCGGAGCCCTCCTTGTCCTTGTCTTCTTCGGCTTCAGCTTCCTGACCCCAGATCGCACGCCAACCGGCGACGACGAGCACCTTGCCGGTGGTGCGGAACTGATGGGCGCCGACGGTCGTGGTGCGGACGGTCTCCTCGAACTCGGCCATCGGGAAGAAGACGCCGACGAAACGCCGGACGACGAGGTCGTAGATCTTCTGTTCGACGTCCGTGAGGCTGTGCGGGATCGTGCCGGTGGGCACGATGGCGAAGTGGTCGCTCACCTTCTTATTATCGAAGACGCGACGGCCGGCGGCATCCACCCAGCCGGCGCGCAGCGCTTCCTTGGCGAAGATTCCGGCGGGATGCGCACCTTCTAGGGACTGCAGGGCCGCCTTGGCGTTCGCGACGTAGTCCTCCGGCAGATACTGGGAGTCGGTACGCGGATAGGTGAGGGCCTTGTGTTTTTCGTAAAGGGCTTGGGCGACGCCGAGGGTGGTCTTGGCCGAGAAACCGAAGCGGCGATTGCCCTCGCGCTGGAGGGTCGTGAGGTCGAAGAGGCGCGGGGCGCTTTCCTTCTTCGGTTTACGTTCGTCCGCGACGCTGCCGACGCCCAGCCTTAGCGACTCTTCGGCGACCTGACGGGCCTGGGCCTCGTCATAGAAACGTTCCGCTTCCTTCCGGTCGGTCACGCCGGGTACCTGCGCGGCGCCACGGTAACCGCCTTGGGTGACGCCGAAGTCGCCTTCGATCTTCCAGAAGGTCTTCGGGACGAAATTACGAATCTCGAACTCACGCTTCACCAGGAGCATGAGCGTCGGGGTTTGAACGCGGCCGACGGAGAAGACGTCGCGTTTGGCGCCGCCGATGCGGATCGTACCATAGCGGCTGCCGTTCATGCCGACGAGCCAGTCCGCCTGAGAGCGGCAGATCGCGGAACCCAGCAAGCCGGCCTTGGTGGACTCGGGTAGCAGGTGGGCGAAAGCTTCGGAGATGGCCGTGTTCGTCATGCTCGCGAGCCACAGCCGACGGACCGGGAGGCGGCATTTCGCCAGCTGGTAGATATAGTGGAAGATCAGCTCGCCTTCGCGGCCGGCGTCGCAGGCGTTGACGACCGTACCGATGTCCGCTCGGCCGAGGAGCTTCTTCAGCAGCTTGAAGCGGTCCCCGTTGTTACGCTCGCTGATGACGACCTTCAGGATGCCCGGCCGGGCGGAACCGTCGAAGTCGTCCGGGAGAATGGGGAGATCCTTGAGGGTCCAGCGCTTGAATTTCTCGTCGAGGTCCTGCGGGTCATTGAGGCGGACGACGTGCCCGATGGACGAACTGATGACCCACTCGTCGTTCTCGAAGTAGTCACTGGTCGCCTTGGGCACCTTGAGGACCTTCGCCAGGTCGGCCGCGACGGACGGCTTCTCGGCGATGACGAGGGTCTTGGAGCCGGCGGCGACGTCGGATTCGGAGGACTTGGAGGGCTTCTTGCGCATGCGTAGGATGATAACCGATGGTCAAGCCGGTTACATTCCTTGCTCGGCGAAGGAGTCGTCCAGGGCCCCGATTAGGGTCGCGATGGTCGCGTCGGTCTCATCTCCCATATTGGAGATACGGAAGGTCTTGCCCTTGAGCTTGCCGTAGCCGCCGTCGATGACGATCTGGTGGCGGGACTTGAGCGTTTTGTTCAGGCGCTCGAGGTCGGCGTTACGGTCGTTCTTGAAGCAGTTCAGGCCGCGGGTGCCGAAGGCCGGGTCGGGCAGGAGCGAGAACCCCTTGGCGAGGCCCCAGGCGCGCATGCGCTCGTTGAGGCGGAGGTGGCGGGCGAAGCGGTTCTCCAGACCTTCGGCCTCGATCTCGACCAGCTTCTGCTGCAGGCCGTAGAACAGGGAGATGCACGGGGTCGAGGGAGTCATGCCCTTGACGTGGTTATCGTGGAACTCGATCAGGTCGAAGTAGTAGCCGCGGTCCGGGGACTGCTTCGCGCGCTCGCGGGCACGTTCGCTGACGGCCATAATCGCCAGGCCGGGGGGCAGGGCGAGGGCCTTCTGGGAGCCGGTGAGCAGAATGTCGATGCCGAGCTCGTCCTTCTTGATCGGCAGCGTGGAGAACGAGCTGACGGAGTCGACGATGGCGATGACGTCGGGGAACTCGCGGATGACCGCCATGAGGTCGATGATCGGCGAGAGCGTGCCGGTGGAGGTCTCGGAGTGGATGAAGGTGATGCAGTCGAACTTGCCGGTGGCGAGGGCCGTGCGGACGGCGGCCGGGTCGATCGGCTTGCCCCAATCGAACTGCAGGGCTTCGGCATGCTTCCCGCAGCGTTTGGCGACATCGTTCCATTTGTCGGAGAATGCGCCGTTCATGCAATTGAGGACGCCCTTGCGGCAGACGTTGCGCAGCGCGCCTTCCATCACGCCCCAGGCGGAACTGGTGCCGAGGTAGACCGGATCCTTGGTGAAGAACATGGACTGCAGACGCGGCTGCATGTCGTTGTAAAGCTTGACGAAGGCCTCGGAGCGGTGGCCGATCATCGGCTTGCCCATCGCCTGGATGATGGAGGGGGAGACGGTCAGCGGGCCGGGGATGTAGAGACGGTTGCTCATCGTTGGAAGGTGGAAAGGAGGGCGGGGGTGGCGGCGGTGTTCTCGAGGCGGACGATCCGGCGGTTGCGGTCGGCGAGGGTGACTGTCCGGGGTTTCCAGGCCGGGGCGTCGGCGGCGGGGACCTCCGCGAAGCTCATGACGACCAGCAGGTCGCCGGGCTGGCCGAGGTGGGCCGTGGCCCCGTTGAGGCAGATTTCGCGGGTCCCGGCTGGGGCGGGGATGGCGTAGGTCTCGAAACGCTGGCCGTTGGTCAGGTTACCGATCAAAATCCTCTCGTAGGGCAGCATGCCCACCAGGTCCAGTAGCTCCCGGTCGATGGCCAAGGAACCCTCGTAATCAAGGCGGGCGCCGGTGACTTCGGCGCGGAGGAGTTTGGTGCGCAACAGGTGAACGAACATGGCGCGGAGTCGTCCCTTCTCAATCGGGATGCTTGCCTGCGTCAAACAACTTTGCATCTAATCGTCTATGGCGGCGAAGCATCGTGGGTTCTTTTCCTCGCTCGGCGAGGCCATCGCGGGCTTTGCCGTCGGCGTGGTCTATGGCCGCCGGAAGGGGTTCGGCGCCTGGCTGCTGGGTGGCTTCCTGAGGGTGCTTTCGTGGTTTTTCGAACTCCTGGTCCGCCTGCGGCTCTGGCTTTACCGCCACCGTCTTTTCCGCGACACCCCTTTGGGGTGTAAGGTCGTGGTCGTGGGTAATCTCACCGTCGGCGGCACCGGGAAGACACCCGTCGTCCTCAAGATGGCGCAGGTCCTCGCCAGCCGTGGTCGTAAGGTCGCGATCTTGTCGCGAGGTTACAAGGGCGCCTCCGACTCCTGGGCGAAACGTTTCTGGCGTTGGTTGACGCAGGGTAGCCGGCCGGACCCGTTGGTGGTCTCCGACGGACGCTCCGTGCTCGTCGGGCCCGACGAGGCCGGCGACGAACCCTACATGCTCGCCCGCAACCTCGCCGCGCTCGGCGTGGTCATCGTGGTCGACCGCGACCGCGTCGAGGGTGGTCGTTTCGCGCTCCGCCGTTTTGGCGTCGACACGATCCTGCTCGACGACGGGCTGCAGTACCTGCCGCTGCGCGGTCAGATCAACCTGGTCTTGGTCGACAGCCATGACCCGTTCGGTAACGGCTGCCTGTTGCCGCGTGGCATCTTGCGCGAGCCGGTGGCCAATCTCAGCCGCGCCTCCTACGTCTTCGTCACGAAGTCGAGCGGTGCGCCGGACCCTGCCCTGGTGGCACTTATCCGCCGGCACAATCCGACGGCCGAGATCATCCCTTGCGCCCATCGTGCCCGGGAACTCATCGAAGTCGACGGCCCCGGCCGGCTCCCGCTTGAGTCCCTGCGGGGTAAGCGGGTCGCGGCTTTCTCGGGGATCGCGACGCCGGAACGGTTCGAGGAGACCCTGGCCGCCGAGGGCGCCGTGCTGGTGGCCAACCGCCGGTTCCTCGACCACCATGCCTTCAACGACGAGGACCTCGATGAGGTGCTGGAACAGGCGCTCCGGGCGCAGGCGGAGATGATCGTGACGACCGAGAAGGACGCGGTGCGTCTCCTCGCGCGGTTCCGTCCGCCCATGCCTCTTTACTATGTGCGCCTCGAGGTCGAGGTGCTCGGCGAGGGCGACGGCTTCAACGCCGCGGTCGAGCGCATCTGCTTCGGTTCTACCGGCCCGCTTCGCTGACGCCGGTTTCGCCGCTCCGGGCCGCCAGGCGGAGGAAGGTGTCCTGGGCGCCGGGGGCCAGGCGGCCGCGCGGGTCACAGGGTAAGTAGCTCCCATCGGCCTGCAGTTCCTTGGCGTCACCCGTCCGGTCGCGGTAGGTGGCGAGGATCTCCGCCTCCATGCGGCGGATGAGCTCGGGTGAGCGCAGGGGGAAGACGCACTCGACGCGTCGCAGGAAGTTGCGGGGCATCCAATCGGCGCTGCCCATGAGAAGGATCGGCGCACCGCCGTCGTTCTGGAACCGGAACACGCGGCTATGTTCGAGGAACCGCCCCAGGAAGCTGCGCACCCGGATGTGCTCGCTCTTCCCGGGCACGCCCGGAGTGAGGCAACAGATGCCGCGCACCACGAGATCGATTTTCACGCCCGCGTTCGAGGCCTCGTGGAGCGCTCGGATCACGTCCGGGTCGACCAGGCTGTTCACCTTGGCGAAGATGCCCGCCGGCCGGCCGGCCCGGGCCGCGGCCGCCTCGCCCTCGATGAGCGCCACGATGCGTCGGGATAGGTCGAACGGGGCGACGAGCAGGTGGCGGAACTGAGGCGACGCGAGGTTCCCGGTCAGCACGTTGAAGAGCAGCCCCACGTCGGCGGTGATCTCCGCGTCGGCGGTGAGCAGCGAGAAGTCGGTGTAGATGCGCGCGGTCTTGGGGTTGTAGTTGCCGGTGCCCAGGTGGGCGTAGCGGCGCAACACGCCATGCTCCTGGCGGACGACCAGGCAGGCCTTACAGTGGGTCTTGAGGCCGTGGAGGCCGTACACGACGTGCGCCCCGGCCTCCTGGAGCTGGCGGGACCATTCGATGTTGTTGAGTTCGTCGAAGCGCGCCCGCAGTTCGACGAGCGCGGTGACCTGCTTGCCGTTACGCGCGGCTTCCTTGAGCGCCTCGACGACCGGCGAGTCGCCGCTGGTGCGGTAGAGCGTGAGCTTGATGGCGACCACGTGCTCATCCCGGGCGGCTTGCCGGAGGAAATCAACCACCGGGGCGAAGGATTCGTAGGGGTGGTGGAGCAGGATGTCCTGCTGCGCAATCCGGGCGAAGAGCCCCGTTGGCTCGACGCCGTCGACCGGCAGGGCCGGCGTGAAGGCCGGGTAAAGCAAGTCGGGGCGCGACACGAGGTCGAGGAGACTCGCCAGCCGGAGCATATTCACGGGGCCGGGATTAAGGAAGGCATTCTCGGGCGCCAGTTCCGTGGACATCAGCAACCAGTCGAGCTCGGGGGCGGGGATGTCGGCTTCGACCTCGAGCCGAACGGTCGCACCCTTGCGCAGGTTGCGGATTTCCTCCTCGATCGCCTCGAGCAGGTTGCCCGCTTCCTCTTCATCGACGTAAAGGTCGCTGTTACGCGTGATGCGGAAAGCCCAGGAGCCCTGGAGTTCGAGGCCGGGAAAGAGACGGTGGAGGAACGTCTGGATGATGTGGCTGAGGAGCGTGAAGCCGCGCTGGTCGGCCAAAGCGAGCACCCGCGGTAGGATGCGCGGCACGGGTACGACGGCGCGACGCAGCTCGCCGGTCGCCGGCGCGCGCAGCAGGACGAGCAGGTACAGCCCCTTGTTGGTGAGCACCGGGAACGGATGCGACGGGTCGATCGCGAGGGGCGTGAGCGCCGGGAGGATTTCGCGGTCGAAGCGCTCGGAAAGTTCGCGGCGATCCGTCTCGTCGAGCTGCTGCCGGGATTTGACGACGATGCCCGCCTCGGCCAACGCCGGTACGAGCTGGTCCTGCCAGCAACGCTGTTGCGCCGCCACGAGGTCATGTGCCTGGCGCAGGACCTGCTGGAGAAACTCGCGGGTCGCCGGGTGGCTGGCGGATTCCTCCTGCTGCATGATGCCCGCCACGCGGATCTCAAAGAATTCGTCGAGGTTGGAGCTGACAATCGAGAGGAAGCGGACGCGCTCCAGTAGGGGCACGGACGGATCCTCCGCGAGTTCCAGCACGCGGCGATCGAAACTGAGCCAACTGAGTTCGCGGTTAAACATCTTAGAGGTAGGTATCATGACCGACGCGGACAGAATGTCAGCAACGGGCGACTAATCGACGGAAAGTCCGCCTAAGAGGCAATAAGCCCCGCGTTAAATGGAAGTTCCCGACAGGTTACGTTCAGGTTAAAGCCGGACCGGCGTCCAGAGGACACGGAGCTCCGTGCGGTCGGACAGCCGGACCTTGGCTCCGGTCATGACCGGGAACAACACGACATCGCCGCGTCCGAAGGTCGCCGCCAGCGCCTTGACGTCGTGTTTCGACAGGCCGCGGGTCGGTACCTCGACCGACTGCAGACTGCCGGCACGTACGACGATGAAACGCAGCAGACCCTTGATGATCTGGACATCGGAAACGAGCCGCACGGCTTCGGCGGGCAGGTCGGTCAAGGCGGCATCGGTGAAGAGGGCGCAGGCGAAACGCACCTCGCGGAGATCGCGGAAGAGGCGACGGTTCGCGTAGGTGGCCGACGCCGGCGCCGTCCAGGGGCGCGATTCATGGTTCCAATGCTCACCCGCGAGCAGCTGGGGGCAGGCGTGGGCGTCCAGCTCCGGACCGACCCGCGTGAGCGAGCCGTCGGCGCAGACCTGTTCGCTCAGGCGCTGGAGCCGCTCAGACGTCGTGCGCAGCGCCGGCTCGAGCAGGAGGATGAGGCCACCGGGACGAAGCCGGCGGCGCAACGTCGCGAACCAGGCCAGCGTCGACTTCGCGTCGAGGTGGGTCATCTCGTTGAGCACGAAGCCGGCGACGATCACGTCGAAGTCTCCCTCCGGCCACGTCTCGGGCCGGGCCGCGTCGCCGACGCGGGTGCGCACGGTCACGGGGTCGCCGAGAAAGTCCGCCGCGAAACGCTCGAGTCCGGCCAGCGCGCCCGGGGAGCGGTCGACCGCCGCCAGTTCGACGCGCCCAGCGCCGAGCCGACGGAGATGGTGGGCCACGGAGACCCCGCAGGACCCGGGTCCGGCGCCGAGGTCAAGGATCGCGGGCACGGCCGAAGCGGGTTGCCATCCCCTTAGTTCCATTGCCTGGGCCAAGGCGTAACCGGTGCGGACGAAGCTTTGCGGCAGGAAGAAGATGCCGTAGGCGGCGAGCAGTTCCTCGTCCGCAAAGTAATCGGGGAAACGACCTTCCGGCCGCTCGGTCGTGAAGAGGTCGGACAGTCTCGCGACCGCGTGGGCCAGCCGCTCGAACGCCGCGTCGCCGAGCAGGTCGGTCGCCGCCTCGGCGCGACCGATCCAGTGGGCCTCCGCCGTCGCCGGGTAGTCGCCCCAGCCCTCAGCCGCCGACATCGCGACGGCCCTCCAGCGCGCTGCGCAAGGTCGCCGGGTCGGCGAAGGTGAGCCCGCTGCCGCTGGGCAGGCCGAAGCCGATGCGGGACACCTTGATGGAAGGACGGATGGCCTGGATGGCCTCGCGGATGTAGTGGCAGGTCGCCTCGCCTTCGATGTCGTTGCCCAGCGCCAGCACCACCTCGGTGATCGGTTCGTCGCGCAGGCGCCGTTCGAGGCTGGCGAGGTTCAGGTCGGCGGGACCCACGCCGTTGATGGGGGAGAGGCGTCCGTGTAGCACGTGGTAGGTCCCGCGGTAGGAAACCGAGCGTTCGATCGCCATGAGGTCTGGGACCTGCTCGACGACGCAGAGGGCGGCTGTTTCCCGCTTGGGGTTGACGCACACTTCGCACAGGGCGTCTTCGGCGAGGCTGCCGCAGCGCTCGCAACGTCGGACCGCGTCGGCGGCGGCCTGCAGGGCCGCGAGCACGGGCGCCAGCTTGGCGGGACGTTCGACCAGGAGGTGTAGGGCGATGCGTTCCGCGGACCGGTGGCCCATGCCGGGGAGCAGCTTGAGCAACTGGCGGACCTTGTCGAAGGCGGGCGTCACGCAGGCTTAGAGGCCGGGCAGTTGGAAGCCGGCGGTCGCCTGGGACATCGTCGCCTCATGGAGGGCACGGGCGCGGTCGGCGGCCTCCTGGAGGGCGGTCACCAAGGCCGGCTCGACCACGGCAGCACCTTCCTTGAGGAAGTCGGGATGGAGCGTGAGTGCCTGGATGCGACCATGGCCGTCGACCACGACCTTCACGGCGCCGCCGCCGTGGGAGATCTCGATGCGTTCATCCGCGAGGCGCTGTTGCGCTTCCGCGATGCCCTTCTGCATCTTCTGGGCTTGTTTGAGGAGTTTGCCGACGCCTGCCATGGTGCGTTGAAGGTTTTGGAGGACGGCGGGGGAGTCAAGGGTGACCCCAAGGTTTCGTCCCGGCTTGCGCCCTTCCGCCGCGGTAGACAGGGTGGGGCATGCGTCCGCCGCGTGACCTCCAGATCGTCGGCACCTTCCTTGCCATCACCTGGGAGGACGGGGTGGAATCCGTGCTTTCCGGCGAATACCTCCGCGAGCACTCGCCGAGCGCGGAGAACATGGGGGAGGTCGACATCCTCGGCCAGCGTTGGGGCGGCGACGGCCCGCGGCGTTTCCCCGGTGTCGCCGTCGTGGGACTGGAGCGGCTCGGTAACTACGCTGTCACCTTGGAGTTCGACGATGGCCATCGCACCGGCATCTATAGCTGGCATTACCTACGTGGTCTGGCCGATCGGTTTACCCGCTGACCTTTTACGTTTGCATCCTTCCGGCGTTCGGCCGACAATCATCAACGTGAAAAAGACTTACGTCCTGGACACCAACGTACTGATTCACGATCCCGAGTCCCTCTTCAAGTTCGATGAACACACCGTGGCGGTCCCGGTGGAGGTGCTCTCCGAACTCGACCGGCTGAAGACCCAGCCCGGCCAGCTCGGCGCCAGCGCACGTCGCGTGAACCGCTCCATCCGCGCCCTGTTCGAGAACCGGCCGCTGAAGGAAATCGCCGAGGGCGACGCGACGCGCCCGGGCGCCCTCCATGCCAAGCTGCGCGACGGCGGCGAGCTCCGGGTCGTCGTGAATGAGTCTCTCATCCGCGACCACTTCAATGGCGCCCGCTCCGAGCGCGTCCGCGCGGTGTTCATGCAGGTGGATGCGCCGGACCACCGGATCATCGCCTCCGCGCTCTACCTGCGCGACACCACCAAGGGTTCCGTCGTGTTGGTGACCAAGGATGCCTGCATGGCGCTCAAGGCCCAAGCCCTCGGTCTCGAGGTCCAGGATTACCGCAACGACCGCGTCGAGATCAGCGAGGTCGGCGACTACCGCACGCTCACCGTCACCGCCGCCGCGATGCGCGACTTCCGCGAACTCGGGCAGGCCCAGCTGAAGCTCGCCGTGGACGCGACCCCGGTGCTGAACGAGTACGTCATGCTCGCCTCCGACGCCTGGGCCGAGCCCGCCCGGCACGTCGGCGAAGGCGCGTTCGTGCCGCTCGCCCTCTACCGCGAGTTCCTGTCCGCCGACAGCGGCGCGCGCAAGGGCCTGCAGATGCCCCGCGGTATGCGGGTCATTCCCAAGAACTTCGAGCAGTGGATCTTCCTGGACGCCCTGCTCAACCCGGACATCAAACTCGTCACGTGCTTCGGCCGCGCCGGCACCGGCAAGACCTTCCTTTCGATCGCCGCCGCGCTCTCCCAGGTGCTCAGCGATTTCTCGCCCTACAAGAAGCTCTACGTTTCGCGCCCCGTCGTCCAAATCGGCAAGGACATCGGCGCCTTGCCCGGGTCCAAGGAGGAGAAACTCTCGCCTTACATCCAGCCCTACTTTGACAACCTCGAGGTCCTGTTCTCCAAGAACAGCGCCCCCGCGTCGGCCCAGCCCACCGCCCGCGAGATGGTCGCCACCGATTCGCGCAACAAGAAGAAGAAGGCCCAGGCGATGAAGGCCCCGCAGCCGATCTTCGGCTCGCAGTTCCAGCCCGTGAACCAGCCGCGTAAGCCCTACCAATGGCTGATCGACTCCGGCCTGATCGAGATCGAGGCCATGACGTTCATCCGCGGGCGCTCCATCGGCCACGCCTTCATGATTGTCGATGAGGCGCAGAACATGACGCCCCACGAGGCCAAGACTGTCATCACCCGCATCGGAGAGGGCTCTAAGCTGGTGCTGATCGGCGACCTGGACCAGGTCGACACCCCTTACCTCGACGGGAAGTCCAACGGCCTGATCCATACCCACGAGCGCATGAAGGGCCACGCCATCACGGCGAACGTCCGCCTGCTGCACGGGGTCCGCAGCGCCTTGTCCGAGCTCGCCGCGCAGGCGATGTGAGCAAGTTCTGGTCGCCCCGGCCCCGGGGCGCCTACTCCGTCCTTGCCCCGGTCGGGGCGGGGGATTTGCCTTTATCACCGTGGAGAAGGAGACCCCGATGCAGCGTCAGTACCGAGAGTTTCGCGAGAAGCTCCCGGCGGGTGCCATCCTGCTCTTCCGTCTGGGCGATTTCTACGAGGTCTTCGGCGAGGACGCGGTCGTCGCCTCCAAGGTGCTGGGTCTGACGCTCACCAAGCGCCAGGAGACCCCGATGGCCGGCCTGCCTTACCATGCGGCCCCCGCCTACGTGAACCGGCTGCTCGCCGCGGGCTGGAAGGTCGCCATCTGCGACCAGCTCGAGGCGCCCGTCGCGGGCAAACTCGTCCGCCGCGGCCTGACGCGCATCCTGACTCCCGGGACGGCGCTGGAGGATTCGCAGCTCGATTCGCGCCGCGGTAACTACCTCGTGGCCCTTAGCTGGGATAAGCAGGGCTGGCAGGCCTCCTGGTTGGATGTCTCGACCGCTGATTTCCGTCTCGCGAACGACGTCGGTCCGGGACGGCTGCTGCCGCTGCTGCACGCGCTCGCCCCGCGCGAAGTGCTCCTCCCGGAAGGGCTGGAGCCTCCGCCCGAGCACCGCGAGGCGCTCGAGGTGTTTCTGCAGGGCCGGCCGGTCTCGCGTCTCCCTGGCTGGAATTTCGACGGTCCTGCGGGCGCCCGGCTGGTCGCCCAGACGCTCGCCGTCCATGGACTGGCCGGTTTCGGCCTGACCGAGGCGCACCCGGCGCTGGGCGCCGCCGGCGCGGTCCTGGGCTACGTCACCGACTCGCTCTGCGACCGTCCCAAGAATTTGTTCCGTTTGGCGGAGACCAAACTCGGCTCCTCTGTCCTGCTGGACGCCGCCTCGGCCCGTAACCTCGAGCTCTTCGCTGCGTCGGGCGGCGGTCGCGAAGGATCTCTGCTGGAGAGCATCGACCGCACCGATACGCCGGCTGGTGCCCGCCTCCTCGCCCTCTGGCTCGGGGAACCTTCGACCGATCTTGCGGTGATCCATGCCCGCCAGACGGCCGTCGGCGAATTCGTGCGCCATCCGGGCGCCTCCGCGCGTCTCGGGGAATCGCTCCGGGGCGTCCGGGATGTTCCTCGTATCCTGGCCCGCCTTCAGAACCGCCTCCGCAACCCCCGCGAACTGGGCGGCATCCGCGACACCTTGGCCGCCTTGCCGGCCCTGCGCGAGGAGCTTGCGGCCCTGCCGGGTGGACGTTTGCAGGGGTTGGTCGAGCGGATCCGGCCGGAGACCGACCTGCTGGTCCGTTTACGCACCGCCCTGGCCGACGAACTGCCGGTCGACCTGGCGGAGGGCGGGGCGCTGCGCTCCGGCTTCGACGCCGAGTTGGACCGGCTCCGTTCGCTCGCGACCGACAGCAAGACCTGGATCGCCGACTTCGAGCGCAACGAGCAGACCCGCACGGGCATCAAGTCGCTCAAGGTCCGCTACAATGGCGCCTTCGGTTATGCGATTGAGGTGACCAAGGCCAATCTCGCCCTGGTCCCCGCGGATTACATCCGCAAGCAGACGATGGTGAACGCGGAGCGTTTCACGACCGAGGAGCTCCGCACCAAGGAGCGCGAGGTCCTGCGCGCCGACGAACAGGCGCTGGCCCGGGAGACCGAACTGTTCCAGGCCTTGCTCGCGGAGGTGCTCGCGGCTGCCGAATCCCTCCTCGGCACTTCCCAGGCCTTGGCCGAGGTCGACGTCCTCCGCGGCTGGGCCGAACTGGCCCGCGAGTCGTCCTGGGTCTGCCCGGTGGTCGACGAGTCCGACGCCCTGGACATCACACAGGGACGCCACCCGGTGGTCGAGCGCATGCTGCAGTCCCGCCCCGGCGCGGGCTCCTTCGTGCCCAACGACACCCGCCTGAGCTGCGCCGGCGAGCAGATCGCGCTGCTCACCGGCCCGAACATGGCCGGTAAGTCGACGTATATCCGCCAGGTCGCCTTGATTGCCTTGCTCGCGCACCTCGGCGCCTGGGTGCCCGCGCAGGCCGCGCGGATCGGTCTCGTCGATCGCATCTTCTGCCGCGTCGGCGCGTCCGACGAGCTGGCTCGCGGCAACTCGACCTTCATGGTGGAGATGAACGAGACCGCCAACATCCTCAACAACGCGACGACCCGCTCGCTGGTCGTCCTGGATGAGATCGGTCGCGGCACCAGCACCTACGACGGCATCAGTATCGCCTGGGCCGTGGCGGAACACCTGCATGGCGCCGGTGATGCCGGCCCGCGCACGTTGTTCGCGACCCATTACCATGAGCTGACCCGGCTGGCCGGACGGCTCGCCCGCCTGCGCAACTGGTCCGTCGCCGTGAAGGAGTGGAACGACGAGATCGTCTTCGTCCGTCGGGTCGTTCCCGGCGCCGCGGACCGGTCCTACGGGATCCAGGTCGCCCGCCTCGCCGGGATGCCGCCCGCGGTCGTGACCCGGGCCCGCGAGATCCTGTCCGGCCTGGAGACGGGGGATGGCCTGCCGGGCGGCAAGGTCGCCGCCGCCGAGGTCGCTGCGCCCGTCGTCGCGGACACGCCGCGGGCGTCGAAACGCAAGGACACGACGGAGGCTCCGAAGACCTCGAAGCCGGTGAAGCCCGCGGGTGGGCCGGAATTGGACCTCTTCGGCTAAGGGTTCAGATCCGCTCGTTCCACTCGCGCGAGTTGAACCGAGCCCAGCTGGTCTCGTGGTCGAGCTGGTCGTAGACCGGCTCCGTCACCGGCGAGGGCTCGCTGCCGAGCTTGGCGCCGAGGGCGGCGGTGAAGTCGCGTTCGAAGCGGCTCCAGTCGCAATCCGACAGAAAAGGACGCCAGACATAGCCTTCCAGCAGCAGACCGCGGCGGGTGCGTTTCTGCGCGGCCCCGGCGACCTTGCGGCCGTCGTCGCTGCGCACCAGATCGTTGGGCTCCGCGCGTTGGGCGCAGGCGTCGGGCGACTGGAACGGACGTTCGCCCGTCGGGGCCGGGGCGAGCTTCACGGGCTGGCCTTGGGCCTGCAGCGCCGCGGCGAGCGCGTCGTGCACCGCCGCATAGCTGGCCATCGCGTCGGCGGCGTACAGCGGGTGTCCGGCGGGGATCACCAGCGCGAACGTCCAGTCGTCCAGATGGGAGACCAGTCCGCCGCCGGTGCAACGACGGATCAGCGGGTAATGGGCGGGCACCTGAGCCCGGTACTTGGCCCAAGGTTGGGACACCCCGAAGGTGTAGGCCGGCTCCGACCAGGCGAAAGGTCGGAAGCGAATCCGGTCCGGCCGCGGGTAGTGCTCCAGCAGCAGGTAGTCCGCCGCCATATTGGCGACGGCATCGGCGGTCTGGCGGGGCAGGACATCCATACTCAGAAGTCTATGCCTTTCTCGAGCCTACGCACGACCTTTCGGCCGGTGACCTGCTCGACCCACGCTTCGCAGCCCCGTGGCACGCGCAGAGCCGCGAGTTGTTCATCAAACGATTGGGCCGCGGTGCGGAGTTTGCCCGCAAGCGGGTGCAAGCGTAGGCTGAGGTCCCGCGGGCGGGCGGAGGCGGCGGGCACTTCAGCGCGGCTGATCGCCGTGACCAAGTGTTCCGCTTCGAGTCCGAAATGGCGGGCGATCCGCACGCCGATCTCATGCCGGCTCAGGGCCTCGGTGCCGGCCCAGTGATAAAGACCCGACAGGTTGGCGCGTTCGCACAGCTCGATGGTCACGTCCGCCAGGTTGGACACCTCGACGGGTTGGCGAATCTCATCGGTGAACAAGGCGGCCGGACGCCCTTCCTTCCACGCGAGGAAGAGACGTTCGTGGAGACCACGGTCGCCGCCGGGCGAGTTGCCGATGATCGGCGAGGTCCGGAGGACGGCGGCATGCTCGCGTCCGAAGCGGAGAACCTCGATCTCGGCGGCCGCCTTGGTCTCCCCGTAAAGATTGAGCGGGGCCGGCTGGTCGGTGGGTTGGTAGTTGCCGGCGACCCCGTCGAAGACGGTGTCCGTCGAAAGGTGGACCAGCTTGGCTCCGACATGGAAACAAAGTTGGGCGAGTTTCCGCGGGACCTCCGTGTTCAGCGCGCGGGCCTTGGCGGGGTCGGCCAGACAGGTCTCGATTGTCGGCAAGGCGGCGCAATGCACGACCGCTTGGGGGAACTCCTCGAGTAGCAGGGATTCCACGGCGGCTTCCGAGCAGAGGTCGAACGCCCGTGCCTCTTTCACGCCAGGAATCGTCGGTGCCCGGGAGCCGCCGAGCGCGATGACTTCATGTCCCCGTCGCAAGGCGGCGAGGCAGACCTCGCGACCCAGGAATCCGGAGGCGCCGGTGACGACGATCTTCATGGCGGACGCTTAAGCCGCGGCGGAGCCACTGGCAAGCGGGTAGGGTGGTCCGGACGCTTGCCAAGCCTCCCAACACCCGCATGGATGGGTACCTTCATGGCTTCTTATTCAGACCTAGCCAACCGACCGGTGCTGACCCAGCCGACCTACGAGGCCGGCCGGCCCATCGAAGTCGTCGCCCGTGAGTTCGGGCTCGATCCGGCCTCGGTCATCAAGCTCGCTTCGAATGAGAACCCGCTCGGTCCGTCCCCGCTGGGTCTCGCCGCGGCCCGCAAGGCCCTCGAGGTCTGCCACCTCTACCCGGATGGCGGTTGCACCTTCCTTCGCGAGAAACTCGCCGCCAAGTGGGCGCTGACGCCCGCCCATTTCATCGTCGGCAACGGTTCGAACGAGGTGATGATTCTCCTGGCCCAGGCTTTCCTCCGCCCGGGCGATGAGGTCGTGTTCGGCGAACAGGCCTTCATCGTCTACAAGCTGGCCACGCTGCTCTTCGGCGCGACTCCGGTCCCCGTGCCCATGCCGGGCTATCGTCATGACCTCAAGGCCCTGCGCGCCGCGGTCACGCCCAAGACCCGGATCGTCTTCCTCGCCTCGCCCAACAACCCGACCGGCGGCACCGACGCCCCGGCGGACATCCTCGCGCTCGCGGCCTCGCTGCCGGAGGATGTCATCTTCTGCTTGGACGAGGCCTACGCCGAGTACCTCGACGCCAGCGCCGACCTGCGTCCCTTGATGCAGTCCGGCCGCAAGGTCGTCGTCAGCCGCACGTTCTCGAAGGCCTATGGGCTCGCCGGCCTGCGCGTCGGCTACCTGATGGGCAGCCCCGAGGTCGTCGCGTTGCTCAATCGCGTCCGCCAGCCTTTCAACGTGAACCTGCCGGCGTTGGCCGCCGCCGAGGCCGCCTTGGACGACGAGGCGTTCGTGCGGCGCACGCGCGAAGTTAACTCCGCCGGCATTGCCCAGCTGAAGGCAGGTTTGGCGCGTCTCGGGTGCGAGGTCATCGACGGCCACGCCAATTTCCTCGCTGCGCGCATCCCTGAGGCCGAGCAGGCTTTCACCAAGCTGCAGCGCGCGGGTGTCATCGTCCGTCCCCTGGCCGGCTATGGCATGAAGGGCTGGCTCCGGCTCACCGTGGGCACGGCCGCCCAGAACGAGCGCCTGCTCGCCGAACTCGCCAAACTTTGAGCATGGATTTCGCCGAGGTCATCCGTCAGATCCGCGCCAAGGATCCCCGCTATAAGGCGCAGGCCTACGAACTGGTGCGCTTGGGGCTCGATCAAGCCCAGAAGGACATCCACGGCGAGCCGAAGAAAGGCAAGGCCGGGGCCAACCGACATGTCACCGGTCCCCAGCTCCTCGACGGCTTCCGCCGGCATGTGCTCGAGACCTATGGGCCCATGTCGTACCCGCTCCTGCAGAGCTGGGGACTGCGTAAGTCCCTCGACGTCGGCCACATCGTGTTCAACATCATCGACACCGGGCTCTTCGGGCGGTCCGACGAGGATCGGCTCGAGGATTTCGAGGACGTGTACGATTTCAAGGAAGTGTTCCTCGCGCCGTACGAGCCGCGCGCGAAGGCGGACTGACCGGCCTCAGGCGTTGACGAAGGAAATCGCCCGGACCTCTTGGCACCCGCGCAGGGCGCGGATCTTCGCGAGCAACGCCCGTTCGTGGAAGCGCACCTCCGACTTGATGACGGTGTTCTCGCACTGCACGACGAGCTTGCCGCCTTCGAGCACCCGCAGGGGGGCGCAACGCTTCGCCAACTTCGCGGGGAGCAGTTCGTGCCAATGCGCGAAGATCGCGTCCTCCGGCACCGGCTTGTCGAGGCGGAGCTTCCGGAAGGCCTCGGTCACGGCGTCGTCGATCGAACGCAGGTCGCGATCGGTCGAACGACCCCGGTCTTCGGGCAGGCCGCGCAGGTTGGCCAGGAGGTTCACCACGTGCCGGGAGAATTTGCCCTTGGCCTTACCCTCGGTGATCAGCGCTCGCAGCACGAACGGCAGGTCGCGCAGGTGCTCGGCCCGCAGGCACTTCTCCGGCGCGTAGGCGCCACCCACGATGACGCCGATGGCGCCGGCGTCACGGGCCCCTTCGCCATCCTCCTTGGGGTCGTCGCCCACGTGCACCAGGGCGGAGAGCGCCACGCCCAGTTGGCGGGCCGCGTGGGCGTACGCCTTAGGGTCCGGTTTGGCGTTGCCGGTCTCGTCGGAAAGGAAAACCCCGTCGAACAGGTGGGTCAGCCCTTTGTCCGCGAGCACGGTACGCATGCGGGCGTCGGCGTTGGAGAGCGCGGCGACCTTCACGCCGAGGAAGCGGATCGCCGTCAGCGCCGTGACTGCGGCGGGCGCCACGCGCCAGGCCGCCCCGCGACCGAAGGCTTCCCAACAGTCGCGGAAGACGACCTCGAATTTCGAGGCGGGTAGGGCGGGGCCGAAGGATCGCATCACGACCTCGCGCCAGAAGGCCTCGGGTTTGGCCTGACGAGGTGCCCCCTTGAATCCCAGCGGGAAGGCGGCGTCCAGTTCGGCGGCGGAGACATCCACGCCGTGGCGACGGGCGCAGGCGGCGTAGACGGACCCGACCGAAGGGTGGGGGAACAGTAAGGTGCCCGCGAGGTCGATGGTGACGGCTTGGACGACGGCCATGGTCAACGATGCCGGAAGGAGGCTGGCTTGAGGCTGGCGGGACGGGCCATGGGCGGAGATGGGACCAGACCGGCGAGGCAGGGTCAACCCCTCGTACGGAGGTCCGGCTTGTCACCACGGCTCGTTCGGCCTATAAAATCACCATGTCCCACCCCCGACGCCTGTTCTCCTTGGTCCTCGGTCTCCTGGCCCTTGGGGTCGTCGGTTGCTCTTCCCCGTCCGAGGGCCCATCCAGCCTGGCCACCGTCCGTAAGGTGTTCGTCACCGACACCCAAGCCTCGGGCGTGGGCGAAGCGGATGCCCTGGGCGACTCCGTGCATGACGCCGCCGTACGCGAGCTCGTGCGTCGTGGTTATCAGGCCACCGCGACCGCCGCCGAAGCCCAGGCGACCCTGCGTAGCTCGTGGCGCGTGAACAAGGCCGCCGACGGCCGGGTCAGCCTAGCGCTTTCGATCACCTTCTTCGACCCGTCGGGTCGCCGGCTCCTCTCCACCGACTCCGGCACCGCTTTGTCGGCCAATTTCTGGAACGATTCCACCGTCCGACGCGCCATCGAGCAGGCGCTCGCGCGTCTGCCTCGGCCGGCGCCGTCCCCCTCAGCCGGGAAGTGACCCGCTCCGGGCGGCCAGCCGCCCGCGGATCTCGGTGAGCAAGGTGCGTAGTCCCGGCATCTTGGCCCCGGCCGCTTCGCCGCGTCGCAGCGGCTCGCCCCAGATCCCGTCGACCTCCACTTCGCGGCCGGCCAGGTAGTCGATGAGGCTCGACGGGCGATAGGGCCCCATCCCGTCGGTCATCTCCAGCTGCCAGCGGATATGCTTCTCGTCGAACGGATGACCGCGCGCGGCGGCCGCGGCGGCCACTTCATCCATGAGTCGACGCGCACGCGACCGCAGGGCCGGATCTCCGACGATCCGGTCGGTCGTGAGGCCGCCAGCCGCGATGGCGAGCCCGTTGAAAGGGATGTTCCAGCAGAGTTTCTTCCACAGGACGGCTTCGAGCGAATCCTCCGCGCGGCAATCGATTCCGGCCCCCGCGAACAACGCGACGGCGGCGAGCACGGCGTCATTGGCCGGCCCTTGCGCCGCCGCCATCCGCACGTTCCCGGCCAGCGTGTTCTCGACGA
>CAIRWP010000218.1 GCA_903882335.1 uncultured Opitutia bacterium
CGACCGCGCCGCGGCCGAGCTCGCCGAGCCGGCGACGCTGACGGCCTTCCGCCATTGGCTCGACAAGGAGAACTGCGTCGTCGCCGGCATCAACGGCTTCCCGTTCGGTCCGTTCCACGGCCAGGCGGTGAAGGACAACGTCTTCGCGCCCGACTGGTGCGAGCCCGCGCGCCTCGAGTACACCAACCGTCTCTTTGACCTCCTCGCCGCGTTCGGCCCGCCGGACCAGGTCGGCACGGTCAGCACGTTGCCCGGTTCGTTCAAGGGCTTCGGTCGCAACCCCGACGAGCTCAAGGTCATGCGCCGCAACCTGCTCGCGTGCGGCGAACACCTCGACCGCCTGCGCGACCGCACCGGCGTCACCCTGCGCCTCGCGCTCGAGCCCGAGCCGCTCGGCCACGCCGAGAACACACCCGAGGCGCTCCGCTTGTTCGAGCAGCTCCGCGCCGAGGAACCTTCGCGCGGTCTGGTCGACCGCACGCTCGGCATCGCCTACGACACCTGCCACTTCGCGCTGCAGTATGAGGAAGCCCACGAGGCCATCGCGCGCCTCGACGCCGGCGGCGCGCCGGTGCTCAAGTTCCACCTCAGCTCGGCCTTGCGGCTCAAGCCCACCGAGGTCGCCCTCGCGCGCCTGGCCAAGATGCACGAGCCGGTCTACCTGCACCAGACGATGGGCCGGGCCAAGGACGGCTCCATCGTCCGCTTCAAGGACATCCCGCTGGCCATGGCCGCGATCGACCAGCTACGCACGCTCGAGGAACTGCGCGTGCACTTCCACGTGCCGGTGAACGCCGATCGGCTGTCCGACGAACTTTCGACGACGAACGACCACCTGCGCGACGCGATCGCGCTGATCGGCAAGCATCCCGGCCGTTGCCGCGAGCTCGAGATCGAGACGTACACCTGGGAAGTCCTCCCGCCCGAGGTCCGCACCGCCGACGTGGCCGACATGATCGCGGCGGAGTACCGCTGGGTCCTTGCCGAGCTGGCGAAGGCCGGCGTGAAGCCCCTGTGATTTCCGCATGAACCTGCGCCCTTGGCTCATCCTCTCGCGCGGCTCAAACCTGCCCACGGTCTGGTCGTCGGTCCTGGTCGGCTGGTTGGCCGCCACCTATTGGGATGGGGTGTCCTCCTCGCTCGCGCTCGACCCGCGGATGGTGGATTACGGTCGGCCGGCGTCAGCACCGATTCTCTTCTGGCCGCTCGCCTGGCTCCTGCTCGCGGTCTCAGCGATCTATGTCGGCGGGATGATCCTGAACGACTACTTCGACGCGGCGTGGGATAGGCAGCACCGTCCGTCTCGTCCGATTCCCTCCGGGGCCGTCTCGCGGCAGGCCGCCGGGGTCGTCGGGTTCGGGCTCCTCTTCGCGGGCGCGGCCGGCGCCATCATCGTGCGCTTCCTCCGCATGGCCGCGGTCCCCGAGGTCGCCGCCGGTCAGCAGGGTGACGACCTCGGCCTGTTCGCGGTGATCGTCCTGGCGCTCGTCGCGTGCGTGCTCGTCTACGACCGCTGGCACAAAGGCGTCGTCTGGGCGCCCGTGGTGATGGGGCTCTGCCGCGCCCTGTTGCCTATCTTGGGTGCCGCTCTGGCGGGAGAATCCATCCTCGCGACGCTCGCCGGCCCCGCGGAACTCTACCTCCTCGCCGCCGCCACCTTGTGGGCGCACACGTTCGGCCTGACCTGGGTAGCGCGTCACGAGGCCACCGACGGCAACCCGCCAGGCTGGACCGCTTGGGCTCTCTTCGTGGTTCCGCTCCCGCTGGCGATGTACGCAGGCTTCAGCCGAGCGGGTAGCGGCTTCTTCGCCTGGCCGGCCTTGGCGTTGTTCGCCGCTTGGATCTGGGTCTCCAATCGTCGCCACCCCTTGCCTGCGGGCGTGCCCGGTCGCGTGTCCGATCGTCTCGCCGCGTCCCCGTTCCTCGATTATCTCATCCTGGGTCGACCGTTCCTCTGGTCGACGATCCTGCTCGGGGCTCCGGCGGCGGTAATCTTCCATCCGACCCACGTGGCGAACCTGGTGCCTTTCGGCACGCTCGCGCTGCTCGGGCCGCTCGCCTGCTTCGGCCTGACCCTGCTGTTCCGTCGCTGGATTCCGCAGACCTAGCGGATTTGGCGGGATTTGGTCGGGCGGGGGAGGGAACTGGGCTTGCCCGCGGGGGTCGTAGGGTTTCTGATAAACGCTC
>CAIRWP010000219.1 GCA_903882335.1 uncultured Opitutia bacterium
CACGGCGGTGAAGCCTGCGGGCGGCCCCGGCACAGCCTCTACGCCTCCGCCACCTCCGCCGCCCAAGGGCGTCGACCAGGGTGCGACCGCGGTCAAGCCCGCGGGTGGTCCGGGCACGGTCGCCGCGCCTACCCCGCCGCCGCCTCCGCAAGGGGTGGGGCAGGAAGCCACGGCGGTGAAGCCTGCGGGCGGCCCCGGCACAGCCTCTACTCCCCCGCCGCCTCCGCCGCCCACGGGCGTCGACCAGGGTGCGACCGCGGTGAAGCCCGCGGGTGGTCCCGGTACGGTCGCCGCGCCGACTCCGCCGCCGCCTCCGCAAGGGGTGGGGCAGGAAGCCACGGCGGTGAAGCCCGCTGGCGGCCCCGGCACAGCCTCTGCCCCGCCGCCGCCCCCGCCGCCCACGGGCGTCGACCAGGGTGCACCGGAAGCGGCCCCTGTCGCCGGCCAGGGTTCGCCCGCCCCCGTCGCGCCTCCCTCGCCTAAGGGCATCGGTTCGGTCGAGGGCGTGAAAGCCTCGGGTGGCGGTGTCATCCGCGCCGTCGAAGGCGTCGCCGGGATCGATACGGAGAAGCTCCGCAACCTCGAGGCCGCCTTGATGGCCAAGCCCGCGCCGGTCCCGGAGGACCCCAAGGCCAAGGCGAAAGCCGCGGCTCAGCTGCTCCAGAAACCGACCCCCGCGCCCAAGCCGGCGCAGCGGATGGCCGACGGCCGCCCGGATTTCCAGGAACGCATCCCCGACAAGGGCTCCTGATCACCCCTCGCTTTATTTAACCTAAGAAAACCATGCACCTCCGCTTCTCTCTCCGGACCGCCGGCGCCGCGCTCGCCGCCCTCGCCTGGGCCGCCGCGCTCGTCGCCCAGCAACCCGCGGCCGCGCCGGCCCCGCTCGACGCGAAGACGCTGCGCCAGTACGAGAACCTGCTGAACTATAAGTTCTCGCGCGACCTCAACGAGGTCTTCGGCGCGCTCGAGAAGGCCGCCAAGGACGACAGCCGCACGCCCGTCGACGTCCGCTTCCTGCAGGCCTTCCGCCTCGGCGACTGGCCGCGCGTCCGCGCCGAACTGCGCCTCCTGCCGCCGGACCTCGCCCGCCGCATCTACGACAAGATGCTGAACGACCTGCTGGAACGCCGCCTGATCGCGCTGCGGCTCGACGACGCCCTCGCGCTGGTCGACGCCGTACCGGGCGAGCTGACCGATGACGAGGTCCGCAAGATCGGGCAGCTGCTGTCCAATGTGCTGGCCCCCGGCGACGCCTTCTGGCTGTCCGAGCGGCTGGCCAAGGGCACCGCGCAGCTCGGCGCCGGCGACCCCGTCAAGCGTCTCCGGACCGCGCGCATGCTCATCGCCGGTGGCTTCAAGGAGCTCGCCAAGACCTACCTGCCCGACGCCGCGCAGCTCGCGCAGATCCAGGACGAAGCTGTGAAGGCCGAGCTCCAGACGTTCCTCTCGGCGGAGGAGGCGACCGACGCGCAACAACGCGACCAGGTCCAGCGCATCTGGGACGAGAACATCCGCCTGCTCTCGCAGGACCGCGTCAACGACTGGGAGCGGACCAAGGCCGGCGCCGCCCTCGCCCGCATCATGATGCAGGTGCCCCCAAGCACGCTCGGCCCCTCCTTCCGCGGCTTCCTCAAGGATCACCCCGACAGCGCCATCTCGATGGTCGGCGGGCTCGTGCGCAAGGTGCAGAACGAGTCCCGCGGCGACCCCGCCGTGCGCGCCGACAACCTCCGCGCGCAGGCGACGCTTGCGAACCTACTCGTGGAGCAGGTCGACGTCACCCAGAAGCCGTGGGACCAATACGTGCAGATCATGGCGGAGACCTGGATCACCGAGGCCGAGGCGGCCTTCACCCAGCGCAACAACGGCGGCGCCCGCCAGCGCGGCGCCAAGGGTTCCACGCTGACCGGCGAGGACCTCCTCAGTTTCGCCCCCGCGGGCAAGTGGGTCGCGGCCCTGGGTCCGGAGGTGCGCGGGCGCTTCGACGCCGCCC
>CAIRWP010000220.1 GCA_903882335.1 uncultured Opitutia bacterium
GAGCACCGGCCGTCAGCGCATGGTCGGCTGGTCCGACCTGGTCGAGAAGGCCGACGCCCTCCGCTACGGCGGCTACGACGACATCGTCCTCAACAAGCTCGACGCCCTCTCGCCCCACGGCGAGTGGCAGGGCGGCGACCTGCTCGTCTGCACGGGCTACCGCGACGCGGCCGGCAAGGTCGTCTCCGGCGTCCCTCGCAATGACGCGGTGCGCCGCACGCTCCAGCCGATCTACGCCACCCTGCCCGGCTGGACGGCGGACATCACGAAGGTCCGCTCGTACGCCCAGCTGCCGGCCGAAGCCCGTCGCTACGTGGCCTTCACCATGGCCGAGATCGTCCGCCTCGCCTCGCGCGGCGGCTCCTTGCCCTATCTCCCGAACCTCCGCTACATCGGCGTCGGTCCGGACCCCGACCAGATCATCTCCGACGTCCCCGCGACGGCCGAGCTGATCAAGCAGGCCTGACGACCATTCCGCCGCCGCGCCGATGGCCGACCTGGAACATAACTTCGCGATCCCACTCTGGGCGCTCGTCGACCAGTCCAAGGTGGAGGCCGGCGCTTCCGACCTGCGCGGCCTGGCCAAGGAGCTCGGCAAGTGGCTGGCGCACAATTTCGACGTCGAGCATAAGGGCGTGGCGATCGAGGAGCCTTCGGGCACCGAACCCGGCGCGATGCCGATGTTCGTGGTCGCCGGAGTCCGCCAGGACCAGTGGCACGTGATGGTCGCGCTCGCCCAGAGCCGCGACTGCGCGCTCTACGTGGTGCTCCCGACGGAGAGCGGCGCCTTCCGGCTCCAGCAGCTGAACGTGCCGAAGCCGGAGTGATCAGGCCGCGAACGCCTTGACGGTCTCGAGGTGGAGTTCGGCGACCTGCTGCAGGGTCAGCCCGTCCCACTTGTAGCCGCCGGCAAGGGCGAAGATGTGCGGGATCTTGCGGGCTCGGGCCCACTCGACGACGCGTTTCTCGCGCTTCAGGATCATCTCCTTGGTGATGCCCTTCATGCCGCCGGCCTTCTCGTAGGTGTCCATGCCGGCGTTGTAGATCAGGAAATCCACCCGCTCCAAGGTGAGCAGAGCCTCCTCGACGTGCTCGAGGTAGCGCTTGGGCTGTTCGACTTCGACGTAGAAGTGACGCTCGCGGTCGCTCGGCTCCCAGGAATCGAAGGAGTTGACGGTGACATCAGCCAGATACACCTGCGGGTGATTCCCGAGGATATCGAAGGTTCCCCCGCCCGCATGCGCGTCGAGGTCGAGGATGCCGACGGTCTTGACCTTCTTGAGCGCCTCGAGCGCGGCCAGGGCCAACCCATTGAACTGGCAGAAGCCGTTGCCGGAATTACGGCGGGCATGATGCAGGCCGCTGGAGAGGCTGCCGGAACGCCCGTTCTTCAAGGCTTCCTTCACCGCGTCGCGCATCCCGCCCGTCGAGGCGAGGATACTGTCCAGCAGCGGCTGCGACCAGGCGCCGACCTCCAGGAAGGCGCCTTTGTCTTCCAGCGTATGCCGGACGTATTCCGCCTCATGGATGAGTTCGAGTTCCTGGCGCGTCGCCAGTTTCGGCGCCTCGAGCCAGACCTCCCCGGCGTCGCCGGCTTCGATCAGCGCGGCGACGAGCTTGGACTTGCTGACGGTCTCCATCTTGCCGTCGACGGCATAAGTGGGGCTATAATAGACGGTCAGAGGAGGATTGGGCATACGTAGGTTATGCCCGCGCCGGCCCCGGTCGTCAAACGACGCCCCTGTCATAGGTTGCGGTTGGCTTCAGGCCTCGACTGGCCCATCCTGTGACCCTCGCCGCCCATGCCTTTCGACCCCAAGATTCCACGAGAATTCGCTAATAAAATGGGGCGTGAGGCCATGCAGATCATCGAGCTGGGCCTTTACGCCTCGCCCACGAGCCGGCAGGTGGACGTCGCGGCCGATATCGCCTCGGCCGTCGCCCGGACGACGCACCTGCCGCCCGACCACCGCCACACCTTCCCCCGGACCGGCGACCACGCCACGGTCATCGAAGTGACCGAGGCGACTTCGCTGTCGGTCGCCCGCCGCCATCACGACGCCGGCCTCCGCACGGTCGTCCTCAACTTCGCCTCCCCGACCGTGCCCGGCGGCGGCTTCCTCGCCGGCGAACGCGCCCAGGAGGAATACCACTGCCGCTC
>CAIRWP010000221.1 GCA_903882335.1 uncultured Opitutia bacterium
GAAGTTCGTCCGCATCGAGCCCTTCGTCATCCCGAAGACCTCGCTCACCGGCGCCAGCATCGAGCGCGTCGACACACGCGTCCTGCAGGTAATCTACCAGTTCGACCGCCCAACGGGCCGCGCGCTCTTCGTCGGCCAGCAGATGGACGTCTATATCGACGCCTCCCAAGATGCGCCGGGTAAATAAGTCCTGCCTGCTCGCGGCCCTGGCCTTCGCCGGTTGCGCCCACGAGCCCGCCCCGCTGCCCGCGCCGCCGGCGGCTCCCGCCGCCTTCTCGCAGTCCGGCACCGCCGCCGATGCGCGTTGGGCCGAGGCCTTCGGCGACCCGGCCTTGCTCGACCTGCTCGCCCGCGCCCGCCGGGGCAGTCCGGACCTCGCGCTCGCCCGCGCCCGGCAGCGCGAGGCGGTAGCGCTGCTCCGCGCAGCCGACGCCGGCGACGAACCCGCGCTCTCCCTCGGCGCCGTGCAGGAGGCTTCCCGAATCTCGGTGGCCAACGGCCGTTTCCCGCCGGGCATCCCGCGCCGTACGGACGTGACCGCTGTCGCCGCCAAGGCGTCGTGGGAGCTGGACGTCTGGGGCCGCGAGGCCGCCAAGTCGCAGGCCGCCGCGGCGGACGTGCGCGCGGCGAAGCTCACCGCCGAGCAGGCGGATCTCGCCCTCGCCGCCGAGGTCGCGCGCCTCTGGTTCGCCGTGCGCGGTGCCCGCGAGCAGCTCGCCTTCCTCGAGACCGAGTTCGCCACGCGTTTCCGCGAGATGGAACTGGTCGAGCGGACGGTGGCCGCCGGACTGGTCGACTCCGACCCGCTTTCCTCCGCGAAGTTGGCGGCCGCCCAGGCCAAGGTCGACGAAGGCCTCGGGCGTCGCCGCGTCGCCGCCGCGGAGAACGCGCTGCGTGCGCTCATCGGCGCCGCTCCCGGCGAACCGCTGCCCCTCGCCCGCGCGCCCGCCGCGATGCCGACGTTCGGCGCCGGCGTCCCGTCGGAGCTGCTGCTGCGTCGCCCGGACCTCGCCGCCGCCGCCGCGCGCCTCGATGCCGCCGTCGCGCGCGAGGGCGCGGCCCGCGCGGATTTCTATCCTTCCATCACGCTCACCGGCCAAGCCGGCTGGCAGGCGGATCCGGCTTCGCGGATCGGTCAGGGCGCCGCGGGCTTCTGGAGTCTGGCGCCGTCCGTGGACCTGCCGCTCTTCGACGCGGGCCGACGCGAGGCCAACCTCGAGGCCGCGCGCGCGCGGATCGACGGGTCCGCGGCCGAGTGGACGAAGGCCGTCCTCGGGGCCTTCCGCGAGGTCGAGGACGCCCTCGCCGATCTCCGCGAACTCGCGCAGCAGGAGGAGCTGACCGCCCGCGTCCTCGCGGCCGTCCGCGAACGCCTCGCCAACGCGGAAGCCCGCCTGCGGGCCGGCCTGGCCAACGAGAGCGAGCTGACCGTGGCCCGGCGCGACGAGGCGCTGGCCGCGCGCACGCTCTCGCTGGTCGTCTGGGAGCGCCGGCAGGTCGCCGTCCGCCTCGCCGCCGCCACGGGTGGCGGTTGGTCGTCGAAGTGAACCCGCCAAAGAAGCCGGGCGTCCGCACGGACGCCCGGTCTGTTTCCGGTCAAGGCGCTCAGGCCTTGATCTGGGGACGCTTGGGGTCCGGCCAGTCGATGTGGAAGAACTCGCCGCGGGGCTTGTCCTTGCGCTCGTAGGTGTGGGCGCCGAAGAAGTCGCGCTGACCCTGGAGCAGGTTCTGCGGAAGATCCTCGGTGCGGTACGAGTCGAAGTACGAGAGCGCCGAGCCGAGGGTCGGCACGGGGATGCCGTGCTTCACCGCGAGGGCGATGACCTTGCGCCAGTTCTTCTGCGCCTTCTTCACCGTCTTCTTGAAGTACGGGTCGAGGAGCAGGTTCGCGAGGCGGGGCTTCTTGCCGAAGGCCTCGGTGATCTTCTGGAGGAACCGGGCGCGGATGATGCAACCGCCGCGCCAGATCTGGGCGATCTCGCCGAAGTGGAGCTTCCACTTGTACTCGTTCTGGGCCTCGCGCATGAGCTGGAAGCCCTGGGCGTAGGAGCAGATCTTGGAGCAGTAGAGGGCGTCGCGGATCTGCGCGATGATCTTGGCCTTGTCCGGGTTGGTCATCGCGCGCTTCGGGCCGCGGAGGGCCTTGGCGGCGGCGACGCGCTCCTCCTTGACGGCGGAGAGGCAGCGGGCGAAGACGGCCTCGGCGATGGTCGGCGCGGCGACACCCATGTCGAGGGCGTTGGCGCTCGTCCACTTGCCCGTGCCCTTCTGGCCGGCGGTGTCGAGGATGACGTCGACCAGCGGC
>CAIRWP010000222.1 GCA_903882335.1 uncultured Opitutia bacterium
CGCCCTCCGCGTGGTCGACCGCGCGGTGCTGGCCATTGACGCCGACGGCTCCGTCTGCGCCACCCTCGAGCGTCTGCTGGCCGAAGCCAAGGCCGCCGGCGCCGAGGCGGTCTTCTGCAAGGGTGGCGACCGCCATGCCGGCAACATCCCCGAGCTCACCGTCCTCCGACGTCACGGCGCCCTGCTCATCGACGGGCTCGGCGCCAAGATCGACAGCAGCTCCCGCATCATCGCCCAGGCCAAGGAAGGCCAGGCCTGAGAACCATTTACCCGACATGAAGAAACGCGCTCTCATCACCGGCATCACGGGCCAGGACGGCTCCTACCTCGCCGAGTTCCTCCTCGAGAAGGGCTACGAGGTCCATGGCGTCATCCGCCGCTCCTCGTCCTTCAACACCTCGCGCATCGAGCACCTCTACATGGAGGACCTCGTCCGCGACATCCACGTCAAGAAGATCCACCTTCACTACGGCGACCTGGGCGACGCGACCGGCCTGATCCGGCTCATCGGCGATATCCAGCCCGACGAGATCTACAACCTCGGCGCGATGTCCCACGTGAAGGTCTCGTTCGACATCCCCGAGTACACCGCCGACACCGATGGACTCGGGACGCTCCGCCTGCTCGAGGCGGTCCGCATCCTCAAGCTGGAGAAGAAGGTCCGCGTCTACCAGGCATCCACCTCCGAACTCTACGGCAAGGTCGTCGAGGTCCCGCAGTCGGAGACCACCCCGTTCTACCCGCGCAGCCCCTACGCCGCGGCGAAGATCTACGCCTACTGGATCACGCGCAACTACCGCGAGGCTTACGGCATGTTCGCCTCCAACGGCATCCTCTTCAACCACGAGTCCGAGCGCCGCGGCGAGACCTTCGTCACGCGCAAAATCTCGCTGGCGGTCGCCAACATCGTCCACGGCCGCCAGGATTGCCTCTTCCTCGGCAACCTCTCCGCGCAGCGCGACTGGGGCTACGCCCCCGACTTCGTCCAGTGCATGTGGCTCATCCTGCAGCACCGGCAGCCGGATGATTTCGTCATCGCGACGGGCAAGATGTACACGGTCCGGGAATTCTGCACCCACGCCTTCCGCCGCGCCGGCATCGAGCTCGCCTGGCGCGGGACCGGCGTCGATGAGAAAGGTGTCGACCCGAAGACGGGCAAGACGCTCGTCGCGGTCGACCCGCGTTACTTCCGCCCGACCGAGGTCGAGCAGCTCCTCGGCAACCCGGGCAAGGCCGTCCGCGAGCTGGGCTGGAACCCGCAGCAGACCACCTTCGAGCAGCTGGTCCAGAAGATGGTCGACCACGACCTGAAGGCCGTCGCCCACGCGCACCGCTGATGGATCGGGCCGCCAAGATCTACGTCGCGGGCCACCGCGGGATGGTGGGCTCGGCCATCGTCCGCGCGCTCCGCGCCGCGGGCCACGCCGCCATCGTCACGCGGACCTCCGCGGAGCTCGACCTCCGCGACGGCGCCGCGACCCGCGCGTTCCTCGCCGCCGAGCGCCCGGCCACCGTCGTGATGGCCGCCGCCCGCGTCGGCGGAATCAAGGCCAACGCTGCCGCCCCGTACGACTTCCTCCACGACAACCTCGTGATGGCGGCCAACGTCATCGAGGGCGCCCGCCTCGCCGGTGTGCGTAAGCTGCTCTTCCTCGGCTCGAGCTGCATCTACCCGAAGCTTGCGCCGCAACCGATCCGCGAGGACGCGCTCCTCACCGGCCCGCTCGAGGTCACCAACGAGGCCTACGCCGTCGCCAAGATCGCTGGCATCAAGCTCTGCGACCATGCCCGCGCCCAATACGGGTGCGACTTCATCAGCGCGATGCCCTGCAACCTCTACGGCACGGGCGATAACTTCTCGCTCGAGAACTCCCACGTGCTGCCGGCGATGATCCGCAAGATGCACGAGGCCAGGCTGCGCGGCGATACCACGCTCCGCCTCTGGGGCACCGGCACGCCGCTCCGCGAGTTCCTGCACGCCGACGACCTCGCCGAGGCCTGCGTCCTGCTGCTCGAGCGCTACTCGCAGGCGGGCCACATCAACGTCGGCTCGGGCGAGGAACTCACCATCCGCGAGCTGGCCGGGCTCGTCGCCCAGGCGGTCGGCTTCACCGGGCGGGTCGAATTCGATCCCGCGATGCCGGACGGCACCCCGCGCAAGCTGATGGATGTCTCGCGCCTCCGCGCGCTCGGCTGGAAACACCGCATCACGTTGGCCGACGGTATCCGCGACGCCTACGCCTGGTACCTGGCGAACGCCGCGGAAGCGCGACGTTAGTTGATCGGTTGACCAGTTGGCCCGTTGACAAGGGATTCAACAGGTAGGGGCGGGACCGCGTCACTACCTAGCTGTATCTAAGGTAGGGACGGTTCTCCGAACCGTCCGTTCGGCTGGCTCCGAGAGCCCGCCCTACCACAAGACACTCCAGCCAATCATCCGGGTTCCCTTTGAGTGAGTTCGGCCGTTGCCTCCCATGTCCACAGGTCAACATGTCAACCAGCCAGCTTGTTCATTCCTCCGGCCAACGGGTCAACTAATCAACTTCGGCCTCCCCGGCCCTCGTGCCCTCCAGTCCTCCCTCCTTCCCTCGATTTAAATGTCCTCCGTCACCCTCTGCATCCCCGCCCGCCTCGCCTCGACGCGCCTGCCGCGCAAGGTCGTGCTCGACCTCGGCGGTAAGCCCGTCGTCCAGCATGTCTGGGAACGCGCCCGTCAGGTCCGCCAAGCCGACCGCGTCGTCCTGCTCACCGACTCCGAGGAAGTGGCCGACGTCGCCCGCGGCTTCGGTGCCGAGGTGCTGATGACCGACCCGGCCTGTCCGTCCGGCACGGCACGCATGGCGAGCGTCATCGACCGGCTCCCCGGCGACTTCTTTCTCAACGTGCAGGGCGACGAACCGTTCATCCAGCCTGCACTGCTCGACGGGCTCATCACCCGCTGGAAGGAGACCCGCTGCCCGCTGGTCACCGCGGTCTCGCGGATCACCACCGCCGAGCGCCTGCTCGCGTCTAGCGTCGTCAAGGTCGTCCGCGCCGAGAACGGCGAGGCCATCTACTTCTCGCGCAGCCCGATCCCGCACTTGCGCGGGGTCGATCCGGCCGAGTGGGTGTCGCGACGTGCCTACTGGGTCCACATCGGCGTCTACGGCTACGACCGCGCGACCTTGGCCGGCTATGGCCAGCTGGCGCCGACCGAACTCGAGGCGACGGAGTCGCTCGAACAGCTGCGCTTCCTCGCCCACGGCAAGACGTTCCAGACCGTCGTGACCGATTACCACCCCGTCGCCATCGACACCCCAGAAGACCTCGCGGTCGCCCGGCGCCTTCTGGCGCAAAGAGGTGACGTTAGTTGACCCGTTGATCCGTTGGCCGGTTGACAAGGAATCCAAGCGCATCCCATCTGTCAGGCATAGGCCAGGCGCGTAGCGATCGCGTTCTCGCCGACGTCAGGTAACAGCAGACAGCGGTCGGAAGCACATCCGAGACAAAGTCGCCG
>CAIRWP010000223.1 GCA_903882335.1 uncultured Opitutia bacterium
CATTAATAGGGGTGCCTATCGGCAGGGCTGACCGTCCCCGGTTGGCCGTAGGCATCGTTGAATAGTTGATAAGTTGACCCGTTGACGAGAATGGTTCCTCCGACGGATTCCGGATTCTATCTGGCCAACTAATCAACCGATCAACGGGTCAACTCTCCCCGGCTTCATCTCGCGAAGCGATGACGTGCCTGACCTCATGCCGAAACGCCGACGTATCCCGCAGACCAGCAGGGACGCTGGTCCCTACCTAGCGCGCGGAGCGCGCGATGGGAGGCGCCCCGCGCCCTCGTGTCCTCATGCCCTCGGGTCCTCTAATTCCCACCTCCCTAGGGTTTCTTCCCTCTTGATGCCGTTTTGCTGCAATACAGTATTACGGCATGACCTACACCTTACCTGTCAGCAAGCGCGGCACGTTGACGCTACCGCCTGAACTCCGTCGCCGTCTACAGCTCGATCAAGTCGCCTGCCCTCTGGTGATCGTTGAGGAGCGTGACGGCGGACTCTTCCTGCAACCGGCGGTGGCGACGCCTATCCGTGACATCCCTAAGGCGACCATCCGGCAATGGATTTTGAATGACGAAGCCGACGCCAAAGACCTGAAGGCTTTTCGCAAGAAGAAGTGAGGCTGTTCCTTGATTCGAGCGTGCTCCTGGCGGCATCCGGATCGGCTACGGGCGCCTCGCGTCTCCTCTTCACGGAGGGACATGGACGAGGATGGACGCTGCTGACATCCGACTACTGTAGACAAGAAACGGAACATAACCTCGCGAAGCTAGCGCCTGAGGCCAAGCATGACTGGCTTTCGATTATCCGCCCAACGATCGTTATCTCGAATACGCAGGTCGTGCTGGATCGACCCTTGGTTTATCGGGCCGTCAAAGACCGGCCTATCGTCATCTCGGCCTTGCACTACCAAGCCAACTACCTGCTGACTCTGGATCGGGATGATTTTCACGACCTGCTCGGCGCTGAAGTCTATGGCCTGAGAATCCGCACCCCCGGCGAATTCCTGCGTTCCGTTTGAGAACGCAGCATGCGACTTCCAGTCGGGTGGACGGCGCAACGGGCATGCCGACTAGGGCAGCACGCGGTGCTGCCCCTACCCGGCGCACGGCGCCTGCTCACTTCTGATCCATCCAGCTGAAATCCGCGCCGAACAACACATAGGCGAGGAACGCCACCCACAGACCCGAGGCGACGACGACCACCCAGGCGAACGGACGCCATCCGCGGTCATCCGTTACGGAACGGCCCAACCAAAGAAAGAGCGCGCCGGCGACAAACGCGACGGGTACCGCGAGGAAGGTCTGCAGCAGGTGAATCGGGCGCTGGCTCCAACCCAGGCGCTCGGCGCACCAAAGCCAAGGCACGCACACGAAGACCAACCCGACGCCCCCGAGCATGAGCCGTCGGCAAAGTTTGGTCATGGCGCTTTCCATCTCCGTACACTGCCTTGCTAAGCTCCATCGGTCAAGCGACGTACCCAAGCGCGGAGAGTACGGAGTTCAGATGACGGAGTTTGGGATCGCGAGCGGTCAGGGGTTAGCGGTTGGCGGTTTGATCGAAGAGGCAACAGGTGCACCTCGAGTCCTCAGGCCCTCGTGTCCTCCTGTCCTCACCTCTTGCCCACGTGTCACCTTACCCACATGCCCCCTCTGTCTCCCCGGTAGGGCTGACCGTCCCTGGTCGGCCGCCTGTATCGTTGATTAGTTGATGAGTTGACCCGTTGACTAGAATGATTCCTCCGACGGATTCAGGATTCTATCTGGCCAACTAATCAACCGATCAACGGGTCAACTCTCCCCGGCTTCGTCTCGCGTAGCGATGACGTGCCTGACCTCATGCCGAAATGCCGACGCCGCCCGCGGACCAGCAGGGACGCTGGTCCCTACCTAGCGCGAATGGTATTCGCGAGCGTTCAGGGGTTAGCGGTTGGCGGTTAGGCCGAAGAGGCAGCAGGTGTACCTCGAGTCCTCAGGCCCTCGTGCCCTCGGTTCCTCTGAGCCGCCGGGCCTCCTGTCCTCGGGTCCTCCGGCCCTCTGGCCCTCTTATTCTCACTTCCCGTACATCTTGTCCTGCGCGTTGGCGCCGGAGACGAGGTAGGCGATGAGGTCGGCGACTTCCTGGGCGTTGAGCGAGTTGAGCAGGCCGACGGGCATCGGGCTCTCGGCCGAGCGGTCGATCGACAGGATGTCGGAGCGATTGAGGGAGAGCTGGTCGGCGGGATCGAACGGGTTGAACGCCAGCTGGAGCTTGTCGCCTTCCTCGTTGAGGATACGGCCGATGGTCTTGCCGCCGTCGACGCGGCCGATGACCGAGTTCGCGTACTGGTCGGACACCACGGCGCTCGGCTGGACGATGCTCATGAGCACGTCAGCCGGCGCGGTGCGGGCGCCCAGGCCGGAGAGGTCGGGCCCCTGCGCGCCGCCGTTGCCGCCCATGCGGTGGCACTGCGAGCAGAGCGCGGCGGCGAACATCTTCTGGCCGTTGGCGAAGTCGAGCGTGCCCTTGGACTTCACGTCTTCCCAGGCCTTGAGCGCTTCGGCGTGGGTCCAGAGGCGACCGGGGCCCGCGGCCTGCGGGATCGGTGCGGGCTTGGCGACGGGCGCGGCGGACTCGAAACCGGCGCGCTCGGCGGCGGGCATCGCGGCCAACGTCTCCTTGCGGATGTTGCGGACGAAACCCTTGAGGGAGTTACCGCCCTCCGCGAGGGAGAGCTGGTCGAGGAAGCCGAAGAACTGCTTGCGCAGCTCCGGCGTCCAACCGTTGGTGGCACGGCAGAGGTAGACCGCGAGACCGATGCGCGTGGAGGAAGGCGTCACGGCCATGGCGGCGGCGGCGGCCTTGCCGTAGCCCGGGTGACGGGCGAGGACCTCGGGGTCGGCGACCACGGCGGGACCCGGACGGGCTACCTTCATAGCCTGCAGCACGCGGGCCGGGGCGGTCGGTTCGCCGAGGTAGATGGACAGCTGCGCCAGCTGGCGGTCGTAGGCATCGTTCCCGGAAGGCAGGCGAGCGGCGCTCTCCTTGCCCAGGCGGGCGGCGGTGGCGTCATCCGGGCGACCGTGGCGGGAGAAGGCGACCTGGAAGACGCGGAGACGATCCTGCTGGACGCGGACATCCTTGCTCGCGGCGGCGGCCTCGGCCGTGGCGACGATGGCGGCGAGGTCTTCCTTGCCGCCGCAGCGCGCGAGGGCGAGCGCGGCGTTGAGGGAGAAGTCGGCGTTGCCAGAGGGCTTCACGCGGTCGCGCCAGCCGGCGACCGGCTGGTGCTCGACGGCGATGCGGGCGGCGAAGCGGACCCAGCGGTCGGCGTGACCCATGAGCGGCCAGGCCTTGTCTAGCGCGGCGGCGGACGGGGCGACGTCGCGGAGGGCCTCGAGCTCACGGCGCAGCTTCTGCTCGGGCGTGGCGTCGAACCAAGCGGCGGGCGCGGTGGTTTCGGCACCCTGGTAGGTGATGCGGTACAGGGCGGCCTGGCCGCCGCGACCGCCGATGGTCACATACATGTGACCGTCCTGCGGACGGATCACGGCATCGGTCACGGAGAACGGACGACCCGCGGCGAAGACTTCCTTGCGGGCCTTCCAGCCGCCGCCTTCTGGCGTCAGGTGGATCGCGTAGAGCGTGGCGAACGTCCAGTCGCACGCAAAGAACGCGCGCTGATAGGCCGCCGGGAACTTCGCGCCCGTGCCCATCGTCGTACCCGTCGGGGAACCCGGGCCGACGTCCACCAGGGCCGGCTGCATGTCGAGCGTCGGGAAGGTGTTATTGCCGGCGCCGGAGCGCCAGCCGAGCTCGCCGCCCGGGGTGCAGAGGTAGATGCGCGTCGGGCGATACCACGGCGCGCCCATGTCCCACTCCATGTCGGAGTCGTAGGTGAAGATGTCGCCGTCCGGCGCCACCGAGCAATCGTACGGATTGCGGAAGCAGGTCGTCACGCGGATCCAATCCTTGCCGTCCTTGTCCATGCGGGCGATCCAGCCGCCGACCGCCTTGATGCCGGCTGCGTGGCCGTTGGCGTCCTCGAACTTCTTGAGCAGGTCATCCTCGTCGTAACGCTTGACCGGGGCGCCCGCCTTCTCGTCGTCAGGCAGCTTGGTGTGGTTACCGCCGACCACGAGGATGGAACCGTCGCGGTCGAGCACCAGCTGGTGCGGGCCGTGTTCGCCGGAACCCTTGAGCGAGCGCAGCATCGTCTGCTCCGCGTAGGAACCGTCGCCCTTGGTGTCGCGCAGGCGCCAGATATCGCCCTTGCCCCGCTCGCTCGTGCACGCGTAGAGCGCGCCGTGGGCGAAGAGCAGGCCGTGGCAACCAATCGCCTTGGTCTCGATCTTGGTCACGATCGGCTTGATGGGATCCTTGAGCGAGACATGCCAGAGAACGCCGCCCTGGTCGCCGGCGACGAGGTCGCCGTTGGGCGCGACCGCGAGGGAGACCCAGGAGCCCTGCTCCGGCTTCGGGACGTTGTAAAGCAGCTCGGCCTTGAAGCCCGGCTGGAGGATTAGGTCCTCGGCCGCGGCGACGGTACCGCTGGTCCCGCGCTTGCCGTTGCCGGCCTTCTTCGCGCCACCGAGCACGTTGCCCCAGGGCTGGGCGCCGTATTGCGCGACGACGGTGGCCGGAGCCCACTTGGCGTCGTCGAACTCCGCGGTCGTCCACTTCGCGTCCGGCTTCGTATTGGTCACGCGCCAAGCGGTGTTGGATTCGGCGAGGATGTTCTTGCCCGCCTCGAGGCGCACGATGACCGCGGCGATGCCGCCGTCGTTGCGCGCGAGGGCCGCGATCGTGTTGCGACCCGGCTTGAGCAGCTTGGTGACGTCGGTCTTGGCGGCGTCGGCCCACTCATCGGACTGACCAGCCGGCTGGCCGTTGACCCAGACCTCGACGTGGTTGTCAGCCGAGGCGAGCAAGGTCGCGCCCGCGGGGACCTCCTTGAGGTCGACCACCGTACGCGCCCAGGTCTGCTGGTTCGTCACGTTGTTCTTGGCCGTCCAAATCCACTGCGTCTCGGCGGACGCGACGGACGGGGCGAGGAAGGCGGCCAGGCAGGCCGCCGCGAGCAGGGGCAATCGGAGCATGCCCGATATGACCATAAGAGGCGGGGGGAGTTCCACTCTATAAAGAAGGAGGACACGAGGACCGGAGGGCACGAGGACTCGAGGCGCACCGGGTGCCTCTTTACGCCAACCGCCAAACGCCCACCCTAACCGCACGCTTTCTGCGTTTAGGCGGCCAGCCCTACCTGGCTCCGCCTTCTGGCTGAATGGCAACTCTCCTTCCCCTGTCCCTGTCTCTGACCCTGTCCCTTGATCTATTTCTCCGCGGACGACCGGGGACGGTCAGCCCTACCTGAAGGAGACAGAGTACAGATGACTGAGTACGGAGTGCTGAATCGAGGCGTACCTGAAGCCTCTTCAGCCCATCCGCCAACCGCCTTACCCTTAGGCACACCCTAGACCGTCTCAGTAATTCATCGAGACCAGGGCCCCGAGGACATGGTAGTTCTGCCAAGCGGTGGCCCCGCGGGTGGTCCGCCAAAGGTAGAACAGCCGCAGTTCCGTACGCTCGCCGGGGCGCAGCGTCACACCCAGCGGGATCAGCCGGTTCTCCGTGCAGCGATCCCGGTCGAAATCGTAGAAGACCTCGTTGCTCGCGTAGAGCCCGCGGAACAGCCCCTGCTTCCGGAGCGTCCAGTCCAGCTGCGGGCGGACGCGAAGCCGGAAACCATAATCGTCGCCGCCATCCCGCCAGCGCCACTCGAGCCGGTCGCGGAACGACAGCGTCCAACCCTCGGCCAGCCGGAAGGTCGGGTTCACCTCGAACTCGAGCCGGAGCCAGTCGGCCCGGGCCGTCTCGTCCGCGTTGATCGCCTCGAGGAAGGAGACGTTGAGCTGCAGCTGGAGATCGGGCCGGACGTCGTAGCGCACGCGCGGGCTGGCGATCCAGGTGTGCGTCTCGCGCAGGCCGTCCTCGAGGCGGAGGTCGAGGTAGTTGCCGACGCTCCACCGTTCGTCGAGCCGGACCCAGAGGTTATGCTGGTACCAGCCCTGCGTGCCCTCGGCCAGGAGCGACAGCGGCAGGAGACAGAGCGCGGCGAGCAGACGCATGGGCGAGGGGGAGTAGCTCAGCGCTTCGGGCCGCGGCTGCCGGCGGTGAAGATCGGACCGTCAAGGAAGGGCTTCACGCCCGCGGGCGCGCCGGCCTTCTCCATCAGCTCGCGCAGCTCGCCGTCGGGCTTGCCGACGAGGAAAACGGGCAGGAAGCCACCAGGCGGGAGCTCGCCACCCTTCTTGTGCCACTTCGCCGTCTTGTAGTCGATCGTGAGGAACGCGCCGTAGGCCCCGCCGGATTCGCCGAGGAGGATCGTGATGTCGGTGTCGGTGGACGGGTCCATCTTGATCCAGTCGCCGTAGACGAAGTTGAAGTTATTGGTCGGCGCGCGGGCCGGGACGCCGGCGACCGGCTCGGTCGTCTGCTTCCAGTCGGCCGCGTAGTAGTGCTGGACCGAGGAGCCGGGCATGTGCTTCAGGCTGCCGTCGAGGACCACCTTGCCGTTGGCGATGATGATCATCACGTTGTCGCACCCGCCGACGAAGCGGAACTGGTCCGCGAACGGCGCGCGGATGCGGCCGCGGTAGACGCCCAGCCAGAGCACCGGGGCGACCTCCTTCTCGACGCCGAAGGCCTTGGGCGCCTCGGAGGCGCTCATCGTCGGCTGGAAGATGCCGTTGGCGGACAGCACGGCGTCGGCGTGGAAGAACTTGTCGAGCGCGCTGGTCGCGTCGCCGCGCGCCGTGATCACCTTGCGGATCGCGCGGAAGTAGTCGGAGATCTCCTCGTCGGTGTAGCCGTAGGAGCTGACGCCCGGCTTGAGCGTGATGAGCGGCTTCTTGTCCTTGGCGCGCTTGATGTCCCAGAACTCGCCCACCAGGCCGTTGCCGATGCCGCGGCCGCCGAAGAGCGAGACGAAGTTCCGGCCATTGCCCACGCCGATGCCGGTACCGGAGCCGATCCCGCCGCCGGTGCCGCCGCCGAAGCCCTTGGAGGAACCGCCGCCCATCATCCCGGAGTTGAGCGACGCCATCGAGGTCGTCGGCAGGTCGGGGAGGGCGATCGCGGCGTTGGCGCTCTTGGAAGTGATGCGCGTCGTGGTCTTCGCCATCGACTTCGGGTTCTTCGGCTGCGCGCGCGTCTTGAAAGCCTTGGCCTTGTCGCCCGCCGC
>CAIRWP010000224.1 GCA_903882335.1 uncultured Opitutia bacterium
AGCCCGCACAGGCCGCTTATCCGCGGCCGTTTTCTCGGCCTAGTTCGATGGGGAAAGATTACGACACCTGGCGAGATGCGACCGGCCCGGACATCGGCGAGACTGCCGTGGATATCAGGCGCTTGCCGGCGCGCGTCGACAACTCCACCCGCCCGCAGTTTCCTCCCATTTACAAACAGAAAGGCGGTGCCTGTGGTCAGTTCACGTCGATTGCCTCGATCTTCACGTACGAAATGAATGTCCTGAACGGCACTGCGGCCAGTACCGAGGCCACGCAATTCCCCGCAGATTTTTCCTGGAACATGTGCAACGCGGCCAACAGCGCCCAAGGCTCGGAAGCGCATCACGGCTGGGAAACAGCCAAGCATATCGGCATCCCCACCGTCAAAACCTACGGCCGCGTGGAGGGAGACAAAGCCCAGATCGGCTTGTGGGCGAAGGGTTACCCTATCTGGCGCGAGGCCATGGAATATCGCGTCGCCGGCTATCGCTACACCCCGACCGCCACCGTCGCCCAGATCGACGAAGCCCGCGGTTGGCTCTTCGACCGCAACCAACCCAAAGCCGGCAAAGAATCCATCGGGGGATTGCTGGCGCTGGACGGTCGCATGGGAGAGCTCAAAAAGGTCACGCGGACGATTCCCGAAGGCGATTACCTGGCGGGCGAAGACGTGTGGATCCATTGGGGGCCGAGCGGTTACGGGCACGGCATCACTTGCGTGGGCTACGACGACCAGGTCGGGTTCGACGTGAATGGTGATGGCAAAATCACCAACGACACCGATATCAACGGCGATGGCAAAGTCACCCTGGCGGATCGGGAGCGCGGTGCCTTCATCGTGGTTAACTCCTGGGGCAAAACCTGGTCGAAAGACGGGAAAATTTATCTCCTCTACAGCGCCATGGTCGATTCCACCTGGGAACGCGGAAACTACCTCGGACGAATCGAGGTTTCCCGGCACATTCCCCGCTGCACCTTGAAGCTGAAGCTCGCCTGCAACAAGCGCTCCGACCTGCGGGTGACCATCGGCATCGCCGGCGACAAAGACGCCACGAAAGCCGAACATGAACTCGCTCCCCAACCCCTCAACGGCTGGCCGCTCTTCGGCAAACCAAAGAATAACGTCGGCGAGGTCCCCCTCGCCGGACCGGGCGACGAAAGCCCGCTCGAAATCGGGGTAGATCTCACGCCGTTGCTAAGCAAGCTGGGCGGGAAGTCCGCCGGGGAAGGCCGTCTCTTCCTAAGCTTCAGCTGCGCGGAAAAAAGCGACGCTACCGGTGGGCTCCACGCGTGTGCCATCCGACATTACGATGATAAAGGCGCCTTCCTCCGAGAATCCGTCGTGCAAGTTCCAGAGGGAGCCTTCGGAAAAAAGCCGCTCACGCTCACCACAACCCTTCCCCTCTAACGCGGGCCCCAAGGGGTCAGGCCGTTAGTGACCAAGGGTGTTAGTTCAGAAGCGGGTTTCGGTCGTTTCAACTAACAGGGGCAGGCACGAACGGCCTGACCCCTTCTGAGAATGGCCTTTGGTAGGGCTGACCGTCCCGGTCGCGAGCGGTTGGGGGATGGCGGTTAGCGGTTAGGCACGCGGGCAAAAGGTAGGGCTGACCGTCCCCGGTCGGCCGACGACATGGGGTCTGGCTTCATCTCGCGCAGCGATGATGTGCCTGACCTCATGTCGGCTCTCACAGTCCCCGGACCAGCAGGGACGCTGGTCCCTACCAAAAAGGCACCATCAAAACTCCTCCCCCTGCCCCTGACCCTGACCCTGCCCCTGTCACTGTCACTTACATCATCAGCCCTCCACCCTCAACCCTCCCTCACTTCCCCAACCGACGGAGCTCGATCTTACGGAACCAGACGGGCTGGCCTTCGGCCTGGAGGGCGATGTGGCCGGAGCTGAGCTGGAGGTCCGCGCCGGCATCCAGGAGATCGGTCGCGGGCGAGACGTGGTTACGGGGGTCGAGCTGCGGGCGCTGGTAGCGGAGGACTTCGACGCCGTTGACGCGATGGATGACCTCATCGTTGCCGCGGACCTCGGCCTCGATCTGCACCCACTGCTCAGCCGGGAAGGTCGGGGCCTTGGACTGGATGATGTGCTGGGTGACGAGTTTGCCCTCGAGTTCAAGGTTGGTGCCGGGACTGCAGACGCACGCCGTGGGCCGGTCGCCCTTGCCCTCGTCGGCGAGGAACTGGAACTCCAGGCTGCTCGGAAAACCCTGATCGAAGCGCATGCTCTGCGGAGACTGGGCATGGATCATCACGCCGCTATTGAGGTTCACGTACTTGGGGGCGTCGGCCATCATCTTGCCGGCGAAGCGGTATTCCATCCGCAGGATATAGCGCGAGTAGGCGAGGTTCGTGAAGAGGTGGCCAAAGCGCTGGTCGAACTTCGGGTAGCCGTCGTAGGAGACCTTGATCATGCCGTCCTCGACCCGGAAGGTGTTCGCGTAGTTCTCACCCAAGGCGTGCTTGGCGATCTTCGGCGTCCAACCCGAGAGGTCCTTGCCGTTGAAGAGCGGGAACCACTTCGGCTCCTCCTCCGCGGCGGCGAGGGTGGCAACGGTCAGGGCGAGCAGGGGCAGGCGGCGCATACGGAACGCTAGGCCCCACCGCCCTGGAGACAAGGCCTTGAATCTTTCCTCGAGGCAGGGCTGACCGGTGGACAGTGGGCCAGGCGTCAGGGACTGCGGGCAAAAGGTAGGGCTGACCGTCCCGGTCGGCCGCGGACCAGCGGGGACGCTGGTCCCTACCTGGCGCGAACGGTGTTCGCGGGCGGTTGGGGGTTGGCGGTTGGCGGTTTGGTTGAAGAGGCTTCAGGTACGCTCGATTCAGCACTCGATGCAGCACTCTGTACTCTGTCTCTCTCAGGTAGGCCTTACACACGGGGTCAGGCACATCATCGCTGCGCGAGATGAAGCCAGACCCCATGCCGGCGGCCGACCGAGACGGTCAGCCCTACCTTTTGCCCGAATCGA
>CAIRWP010000225.1 GCA_903882335.1 uncultured Opitutia bacterium
GCCGACCGTCTCGCGGAAGGCTGCGCCGAGTGGCTGCACCGCGAGGTCCGCAAGGAGCTCTGGGGCTACGCTCCGGACGAAGCCCTCACGGTCGAAGAACTCGTCGATGAGAAGTACGCGGGCCGTCGCCCGGCGGCCGGTTACCCGGCCTGCCCGGAGCACACCGAGAAGGCCGAACTCTGGCGCTTGCTGGACGCGGACCGCCTCGGCTGCACGCTGACGGAGACCTTCGCGATGAACCCGGCCGCCTCGGTCTCGGGCCTCTACTTCGGCAACCCGCAGTCGATCTACTTCGACGTCGACAATGTCGGCCGCGACCAGGTCGAGGATTACGCCGCGCGCAAGGGCTGGACGATCGAGCAGACCGAACGCTGGCTGCGTCCGGTACTCGGCTACAAGACCTGACCATGGAGGCGCGTGAACGCGAGAAGCTCGTCGCGACCGTCGGGCCGGAGGACGCCGCCGCGGTCGAACGCTTCCTCGGCGGTTGCGCGCTCTGCGCCTTGGTCGAGGCCGCCGACGGCGCCGACCGCGACTGGCCGGAGTGGGCGCGCGCGGCCGCCGTGCTGCAGCGTTGGCTCGAGGCCGCCGGCCGCGAGGCCGACGCCGAACGCAAGCTGGGCTACCTCCATTGCACCGTCGAAGCGCAGAAGGCAGTCCCCACCGCGCTCCGCCCCGCCCTCCCCCAGGCCGTCGCCCGCATGCTCAAGGATCACGGCTTCGCGGAGGGGTAAACTAAGCAGGCCAGGCCGAGCGAGGGCGCGGCCAGGGCAGCACGCGGTGCTGCCCCTACCTGATACCCACTCCCCACTCCCTCATTCCTACGTCCGCCCCCGGGGCTCAAACGCGGATGAGCTGCCAGGCTTGCCAGCCGAGCAAGGCGGCCAGCACGATCCAGATGACGCCGGTCACTTGGTCGACCGCGCGCACGGTCGCCGGGGTCCGCAGGTGGCGGCGCAGCCGGTCCGCGAGGAAGGCGTAGAAGCTCATCACCAGGGTCTCGGAGCCTACCGTGACCAGCAGCAGAGCGACGACCGCGGAAAGGTGCAGGCGATCCGTGGGCAGGTTGCCCGCCTGGATGATGACCAGGATCCACGGGACCGTCTTAGGATTGGAGAAGTTGACCCAGACTCCGCGCCAGAAAAGCCGGCCGGGCGAGCCCTCGAGGCTGGCGCCGTCGGGCAGCGTATCCCGCGGACGCAGCAGGTGCGAGACGCCCAGCCAGACGAACCAGAGCGCGCCGGCGGCACCGACGAGCGCGCGGGCGAAGGCGAACTGCTGCGTCATCCAGATGGCGATGGCGAGCGCGAGCAGCGATTGCGGCATCTCCCCCGCGGCGAGACCGAGCGTGTGCCAGGTTGCGCGGCGCGCCCCGTAGCGGAGCGAGGTCTCCACCGTGGACAGCACGGCCGGCCCCGGGGAGAGACTGGCCACCAGGCACACCCCGATCAGCATGACGACGTCCATCGTCGCTTAGCGGAGGGCTTGCTTCCAGCGGGCGAGCTCGCGGGCGACGGCCTTGGGGCCGGGCATGCCCGTGTTCTCGCGCGCGGCGAAACCGCGCTTGAGGCTGAAGACCTCCCGCCAGCCCTTCGTGAATTCCTTATCGGCGGTCAGCGCGGCCTCGTCGGAGAGTTTGTCGAGCGGCACGCCGGACTTCTCGGCGAGCGCGACGAGGCGACCGACGGCGTGATGGGCGTGACGGAACGGCATGCCCTGGCGGACGAGCCAGTCGGCGAGGTCGGTGGCGAGGAGCGCGGGGTCGGACGCGGCGGCGAGGCAGCGGGCCTTATGGAACTTCGTGCCGGCGAGCGTGGCGTCGGCCACGGCGACCGAGAGGATCAGCTGGTCGGCGGCGTCGAAGAGCGGCGGCTTGTCGTCCTGCAGGTCGCGGTTGTAGGTGAGCGGCAGGCCCTTGGTGAGCGTGAGCAGGTGCGTGAGCGACGCCTGGAAGCGGGCGGCCTTGCCGCGCAGCAGCTCCATGGAATCCGGATTGCGCTTCTGCGGCATCAGCGACGAACCCGTCGAGAACTCGTCGGGCATGCGCGCGAAGCCGAACTCCGCGGAGGACCAGAGGACCATGTCCTCGGCCAAGCGGGAGAGGTGGACGCCGCAGAGCGCGGCGGCGAAGCAGAACTCCGTAGCCGGGTCGCGGTCGGCGACGGCGTCCATCGAGTTGCGCGTGACCTGCGGGCGACCCTTGGCGTCGACGAAGCCGAGCAGCTTGGCGGTCACCTCGCGGCGGATCGGGAGCGTCGTGCCGGCGATGGCGCCGGAGCCCAGCGGGCACCAGTTGGCCGAAGCCTTGGCGGCGGCGAGGCGCGCACGATCGCGGCCGAACATCTCGGCGTAGGCGAGCAGGTGGTGGGCGACGGAGACGGGCTGGGCGCGCTGCAGGTGCGTGTAGCCCGGCAGGATCACGTCGGCGTTGGCTTCCGCCAGCTTCACCAAGGTCTTGAGCAGCGAGACGAGGGCCGCATCGGCGGCGTCGCACTGGTCCTTGATCCAGAGGCGGACATCGGTGGCGACCTGGTCGTTGCGGGAGCGGGCCGTGTGCAGCTTGGCGGCGGCCGGGACGCGCTTGGTCAGCGCGCTCTCGATGTTCATGTGCACGTCCTCGAGGTCGCGGCTCCAGGCAAACCGGCCGGCCGCGATCTCCCGGGCGATGCCGTCGAGGCCCCGCAGGATGGCGTCGCGCTCGCGCTTGGTCAGGATGCCGGCCTGGGCGAGCATCGTGGCGTGGGCCTTCGAACCGCGGATATCCTGGGCCCAGAGGCGATGGTCGAACGAGACGGACTCGCCGAAACGCAGCATGAGTTCGGCGGGACCGGCGGTGAACCGGCCGCCCCAGGTTGCCTGTGCCTTCTTCCGTGCGGACATGGGGAAGCAATGCCGCCGGGAAGGCGGGCAGGCAAGCAAGGACGCTCAGCGGGCGGCCTTGGCGGCCTTGTCCTTGGGCGGCGCGGCCTTCGCGCCCGGGCCCTTGGCGGGCGGGACCGCGGGGGCGGCGCCGGGGTTCGGGACGGTCGCGACGACGCGCAACGGCGCGCCGGCCACGCCGCCGCCTTCGATGCGGATCACGATCTCGCCTTCTTTCGCGACGCCGAGCCGCTCGCGCGCCTGGTCCTGCACGAACTCCGGATCGCGGCCCATGCGCTCGATGTAGCGCGCGGTCTGCTCACGCTGGCGCTCCAACGCGTCGAGCTGCGCCTTCTTCTGGCGCTCCGACAAGCCGAGCGCCTCGAGCCGTTCGGTCTCGTCCGCGTAGGTCGAAAGGGTGAAGGCGAGCACCGCGAGGAACAAGAAGAAGACCGCCCACAGGATGAGCTTCTCGGTCTGCGGGTTCGCGGAAGTTTCGGCGCTCTCCATGGGACGACCCGCAGTGAACCCGAAACCGGCGGACGAGCGAGGGGAAAGTGGCCGACTACTTCACAGCCTGCTGGGCCGCCGCCGCCAGGGAGCCGCTGAACTCCATGAAGGCCCAAACAACGACGCCGGTGACGGAGACATAGAGCCAGACCGGGAAGACCCAGCGCGTGAGCCGCTTGTGCTCCTCGAGGCGGCCGACCTTGGCCAGCCAGACGGCGCGCAGCACGAAGGGGGTGACGAGGATGGCGAGGATGACGTGCGGGATGAGGATTAAGAGGTAGAGCCCCTTGAGCCCGGCCCAGACCGAGGCGGGGTCGACCGGGGCGTAGGTGACGTTGGTCCGACCAAGGGCGACCCAGAGGTGGACCTTGGAGGCAAGGTAGACCGCCAGGAAGAGCGCCGAGGTGATCACGGCCCACTTCATCGCCTTGCCGTGGCCCTCACGGTCGCCGGCTTTGATCCGGAAGATGCCGACCAGGAGGAAGACGGTGGCCAGGCCGTTGAGGCCGGCGACGGCACGGGACAGGATTTCGGTGGTGGAAGCCATGCCCCTAGACAGAACCTCCGGCGGGGAAAAGGCAACCCGAGCCCCCGCTTAACCTTGGCTTAAGGGGGTATCCATTATGATGTTATTCCCATGAACCCCCGCCTCCTCTCCCTGGCCTGCCTAGGCCTGACCGCCGGCCTGAGCGCCGCCGAGACCGCCAAGGGCCCGGCGCTGCAGCCCGCCGACGCCAACCCGCCCGCCCAGAACAAGGTCACGATCACCGTCAAGGGCGACAAGCGGGTCATCGAGTCCAACGGCATCCCGGACCACAAGGTCTCGAAGTTCCCCAACCGGGGGAACCCCAACGCCATCGCCGAGCAGAAGTACCACCTCGAGGTGCCGGCCCAACCCAAGGCCGCCGCCGGCGGGGCGACCGGCCGGATGATGTCCGCCTGGGGCGTGGCCCTGAACGGGGTGGTCTTCGACCCGGGTACCGCCGAGGTCTACAACGACGGCGACCGCTCCAACCCGTGGCATTACGAAGCCCTGCGGAGCAACACCACCATGGGCACCACCCCCCGCATCCCGACCGGTCTGGGCCTCGACGATAACCACGGGCACGTCCAGCCCAACGGCGCCTACCACTACCACGGCCTCCCCACCCTGCTCGTCGAGCGGCTCTCGACCGGCGAGAAGCAGATGGTGCACGTCGGCTGGGCCGCGGACGGCTTCCCGGCGTATGCGGTCTATGGTTACGCCAACCCGACGGACCCGAAGAGCGAGCTCAAGAAGATGAAGAGCAGTTACCGCCTCAAGCCCGCCGACCGCGGGGGCGACGGCAAGGAGACCCCGACCGGCAAGCCCGACGGCTCCTACGCGCTCGACTTCGAGTACGTCGCCGGCTCGGGCGACCTCGATGAGTTCGGCGGCCGCACCGGGGTGACCCCGGAGTTCCCGAAGGGCACGTACTATTATGTCCTGACCGAGGAATTCCCGTTCATCCCCCGCAAATTCAAGGGCACGCCGGACCCGTCGTTCAGCAAGCAGAAGATGGATCCGCACGCAAACCTCGGCGGCCAAGGTGGCGCCGGTCAGCGTAAGGGCGGCCCCGGCCAAGGCAAAGGCGGCCCGGGCATGCGCAAAGGCCCCGGCGGACCGCCGCCGTTCGATGGCCCGCCGCCGTTCGACGGACCGCCCAAGGGCGAAGCGCCCGCCGCCAAATAACGTAAATAAAAAGGCCTCCCACCCGGGAGGCCTTTTCGTTCACCGCAGGTCGGGCTCAGGCGCCTTCCTTGGCGTCGCGTTTTTTCTTCGGCTTCTCCTCGGCGGGAGCCACGCCGCCCTTGGCCTTGCCCTCAGACTGGGGGTTGGCGCCCGGACCATTGAAGCCGGGGATCGAGAAACCATTGCCTTCGACGAGCTTGAGCCGGCGGCGGACTTCCTCGGGCAGCGCCGCGCGCTGCTCGGGGGTCGTCACCTCGCCCTCGAAGACCACCTTGCCCGCCGGGTCCTTGATGGTGGCGTGCTTCTTGCCGTCCTTCTCCTCGAGGGAGACGGTGCCATCCTGGTCGGCGGCCATGGAGCTGGAGGCAGCGCCGTTGCCCGTACCGAGGCCGAAGGAGAACGTCTTGGAGAACGACTGCGACGTGCCACCCGGGGCGACGGTCACGGAGCCGCCGACGCCGAGGCCACCGCCGGGCAGGTCGACCTGCGGGATGGGCAGGCCGCGGGCGCGCATCTCCTCAAGGCGCTTCAAGACCTCGGGCGGGAGCTGCTGGTTGTTCGGCCCGATCACGATGACCTGACCTTGGCCGGCCTGGGCGCGACCGCTGTTGAGGTCGATCTCGATCGGCTGGCCGTTGATGGTGATGGAAGTCCGGCCGCCGGAAACCCCCGACGGATTCGTCGGGTTGACCGGGGTCGCGCCGGTCACGGCGCGCGGCGTCACCGGACGCGAGGCGAACGCCTTGGGCACGCGGGCCTCGAGCTTCACCTCGGCGACCTGCACCTCGGCGCCGCGGACCAACGTCAGCTTCACGACATCGCCGGCCTTGCGCAGGCGAACGAGCGATTGGAACTGCGACGTGTTGACCAGGATCTGGTCGTCGAAGCGCGTGAGGATGTCGCCCTCCTCGATCTTGCCGACCGCGGGACCGGTCGGGTCGACGAAGCCGACGAGCACGCCGAGCCCGACGGGGATCGCGGCCTGGGAGTGTTCGGTGCGAACCTTCTCGGACAGGTAGCCGAGGTTCACGCCAGCGTAGGGCTGCGGCTCGGCCGGGGCGGTGGCGGAAGCGGAGGCCGCGGTCTGGGCCGGGAGCACCGCCGGGGCGAGGAGTCCGGCTAGCAGGAGCGTGTGGAGGGGGATGTTCATGGCGGGTCTGAGGTTTGTTAAGAAGCGAAGCGGCGGCCGGGATTTGTTCAGTAAGTCTCCAGCGGAAGCAAGGTCGTCTGCTCGTTGGGGCGGTAGTTGATGAAGCGGGTCCGGGTCCGGGGGTCCTCCCACTGGGTGGTGTTATCCCAACGGACGCGCACCGGGCGGGCGAACGAACCATCCTCCAGGCGCACCGGGCGGAGCACCTCGATGTTGGCGGGCGACTGCTCCGCGCGCACGAGCTGGTAGGCAGGGGCCTCGTCGGCGGCGGGACGGGCGAGGAACAGGCCCGCGGCGAGCGCGGCGGCGACCGAGGTCACGCCGGCGGTCCAGGCGAGGATGACACCGCGACGGAAGACGGGCGGGTCGAGCTCGCGGGCGAGCGCGGCGGTCACGGCGGGGCCGGGCGGGCGGGGGCGCAGGCCGGCGAGGGCGCTTTCGAGGTCGTGGTCGGGGTCAGTCATGGGCGCGGGCGGTGATGAGTTTGCGGAGGGCC
>CAIRWP010000226.1 GCA_903882335.1 uncultured Opitutia bacterium
CAATTGGCGGCCCTGGAGGCCCCGCAGGCGCCCGCGGAGCATTGCCTGACCGTGGACATCGCCGCCGCCCCGGAGGTCCTCTGCGCCACCGTGGCGACCATCCTGCGGACCCTCTAGGTAGTTTCCTTACAAAAGGGGTCAGGCCGTTAGTCGGCTCCCCTGTTAGTTTAAACGGCCAAAACAGCCCTCGAAACTAACAGGTCGAACTACGAACGGCCTGACCCCTTTGAGTGGGGCTCGATTGAGGGTTGTTGAGCGTGGGGTGTAAATCTCACTCGAGGTCCAGCGGGATCGGCGGGGTCCGGCGGACCTTGGCCGCGGCGTCGACCTCGAACACCTTACCCTCGAAGTGGGCCCAGTCGGCGTGGCTGGTGAAGGCCGCCTTCGGACCGATCTTCACGACCCGGCCGTCGGCCAAGGTCAGGACTAGCCGCAGGTTGCGTACCTTGAACTTGTCGTCGTTCAGCGGGACGGAGACGTCGGCCACATTGCGCAAGGCGAGCTTGGTCCGGCTCTCGCCCTTGAGATCGAAGCCGAAAGACTTCCAGTCGTCACCGCCGGTAGGTAGCTTGCCGATAGCCAGGCCGTTCAGCGTGACCGTCTTCTCGCCAAAGCCCGGATTGACGCCGAAACTCTCGCCCTCGAGGCGGGCGGACTTCACGCCGCGCAGGTCTTCGGCGCTGAGCTTCACCTTCGGCGCGGGGGTCGCGGGCAGTTCGGTCTCACGCAGCAGCACATCGGTGTGCCGTAGCGCGCCCGGGAAGGTCAACGGCGACAAGGTCTCCTTGTTCGCCTGCTCGCCGAAGCCGCGTTCGGTGAGCAGCCAAGCCTCGGCCCTGGTCAGCTCCTCCGCTCCGGCGAAGCGCACCGTCACCTCGGCCGTACCGAAGGAAGCGAGGTCGAACCCGGCCATCTCCCAGGCGCGGGCCGTCTCGCTGGGCATACCGCTGCGGGCGTAGCCCGGGTAGGCGTTGAGGCGGCTCTTCGTGCGCCGTGTGGGCGTGGCCGGCTTGCCGTCGAGGAAGACCTGGGGCAGGGAGGGGTAGCCCATCACCAGCAGTTCCCGGCGCTCCGCGGCGAACTCGGCCACCTTGATCTTGGTTTCGAGCGGTTGGGTGCCCGGCTCGATGCGCGCCGTCGGCGCCAGTTTGAACATCGGCCCGCGGGCTTGGCCTGGTTCGAGCTCGATCGCCATCGTCTCGTAGCCCGGGATCGTGATCTCGCCCACCGCGCCCGACTCGAAGCCCTGCGCCAGTTCCTGCCGGTAAGGGTAGACGATCCGGCCGCGCCAGGACTTGCCGGGGGCGCCGCGGAACAAGGTAGTGGTATCCAGTCCGAAGCGCAGCGTCTGCGCCTCCGCGCGCGGGTTGCGGGCGACCAGAGTGCCGGTGGTGCCGTCATGCGACCAACCCACGAAGCCGTAGGCCGCGCCCTCGTCAGGACGCCCGCCCACGAAGCAGGTGTTGATCATGTCGGCATGGCGGGCCTCCGTCCAGCGGTGGATCGCGATGAGCGCCTGCCACTCATGCGGCAGCACCGAGCCCGGGGACAGGTACCACTCGCGCAGCAACGTCCCGCGCCCGTAGTGCATCAGCACGTAGTCGGACCAGTCCCGCGGCAGGTCGGTCTTGTAGGCCATCTGCCCGCCGGCGTTGCGGATGATCCCGTGCGTCATGATGTTCGCGATCGGGAACCACGGACGTTCGGAAGGGTCGCCCCACATCCGCCAGAAATACACGTCACGGTCGGTCGTCGCCTGCGCGCGGCCGGCCAGCTCCGGCCAGTTGCCGTTGAACCCGTCATCACCCGCCAGGAGCCAGACCGAATCTGCGTAGTTCAGCCACGCCGGCGA
>CAIRWP010000227.1 GCA_903882335.1 uncultured Opitutia bacterium
CTCGCCCGCGAGCTCGTCGAGGCCCGCAACCAGCTCGACGCCGTGATCTTCCAGGCGGAGAAGCAGCTGAAGGACAACGGGGACAAGTTCCCCGGCGACACCAAGGCCCGCACCGAAGCCGCCCTCAAGGAAGGTCAGGAGTTCCTGAAGAAGGAGGGCGCCACCGCCGAGGAGTTCGAGAAGGCCCGCGAGGCCATCTTCACCCCGCTCGGCGAGGCCGCGCAGGCGATCTACGCCGACGCCGCCAAGCAGTCCGAAGCCACCGCGGGCGCCCCGGGCGCCGACGCCGGTCCCGCCCCCGAGGGCAAGAAGAAGGCCAAGGACGGCAAGGTGGTCGACGGCGACTTCGAGGTCGTCGACGAGGATAAGAAGTAAGCGCCAGGTCGGCGCTCCACGCTGAAACGGGGTCGGGACCGCAAGGTCCCGGCCCCTTGTGTTTTGGACGCAAATCCGCTAGCACCGGGCAACCTTACCTCCGGTTGCCTGTCTTCCCACCCATGAGCAAGTCCGCCCTCGCCCTCATCCTGCTGTTCGTCGTCGGCTGCATCGTCGTCGTCTCCGGGCTCGTCACCGGCCGCCCGTCCGCCCCGGTCGAGGCTCCGGTCGCGACCCCGCGTACTTCGGCCCCCGAGCCGTCCGTCCGTCCTGCCAAGCGCGAGAGGCCCGCGTCGGTCGCCGCGGCTCCGGCGAAGCAGGAACCCGCGGCCGCCGCGGTCATGGAAGCCCGCTTCACCGATTTCCGGGAGGAAGGCCGCCGGCTCCGACAGCTGCTGGCGGAGTCGGATCCCAAGGCCGGGCTGGCCTTTCAGAACGCTTCCCAAAGTCCCGACTACCGGACGCTCACTGAGCGTCGCCATCAACTGGAACGCGCCTGGGGCGGGGCGAGCGAGGCCGAGAAGGAGACGATCCTCGCGGAGATGAACGCCCTCCGTGAGCGCACCACGGGCATGGTCATGATGGAACTGGCGAAACTCAATGCGGCCCCCGCCGCGGCGACCCTCGTCCCGGCTTCGCGCCCGGATGCCTCCCAGCGGCCCGACGCGACCCCCGCGAACGCGACGAAGGCCCCGGCCCCGCCCCCGGTGGTCATCATGTGACCGCGGGCCGTGCGCCCGCCAGTCAACCCTTGCCCAGCGGGGTTCCGTCCATACGCATGAGGGCGTGAATTCCTCGGAGCAACTCTTCCAGCGCGCCCTCGCGATAATCCCGGGCGGCGTCAATTCCCCGGTCCGTGCCTTCCGCTCGGTCGGCGGCACCCCCTTCTTCACGAAATCGGCGAACGGCGCCCGCCTGACCACCGCCGACGGCCAGGAACTCGTCGACTTCGTGCTCACCTGGGGCCCGGCCATCCATGGCCACAACGACCCGGACATCCGCGCCGCCATCCGCGAGGCCCTGGACCGCGGCACCAGCTTCGGCACCCCGAACCCCCTCGAGGTCGAGATGGCCGAGCTGATCCTCGCGTGCGTTCCCGCCGTCAAGAAGGTGCGCATGACCAACAGCGGCACCGAGGCCACGATGTCCGCCATCCGCCTTGCCCGTGGTTTCACCGGCCGCCCGAAGATCATCAAGTTCTCCGGCTGCTACCACGGCCACGTCGACTCCCTCCTCGTGAAGGCCGGTTCCGGCGCGCTCACGCAGGGCAACCCGGATTCCGCCGGCGTCACCCCGGGCACCGCGGCCGACACGCTCGTCGCCGAATATAATAATCTCCCGGCGCTCGCCGCGCTCTTCGAGGCCAATGCCGGCCAGATCGCCGGCCTCATCGTCGAACCCTTCCCAGCCAACGTCGGCCTCATCCTCCCGGACGCGGGCTTCCTCGCCGGTCTCCGTGAGCTCTGCACCCGGCACGGCGCCGTGCTCATCTTCGACGAGGTGATGACGGGCTTCCGCCTCTCCCTCGCGGGTACGCAGGGTCTGCATGACGTCGTCCCCGACCTTGTCTGCATGGGCAAGATCATCGGCGGCGGCCTCCCGGTCGGCGCCTTCGGCGGCAAGGCCGAGATCATGGACAAACTCGCCCCGCTCGGCCCCGTCTACCAGGCCGGTACGCTCTCGGGTAACCCGCTCGCCATGGCCGCCGGCCTCGCCGCGGTCCGGAAGCTGAAGGCGCAGGATCCGTATGCGCGACTCGATGTCCTCGGCCGCCGCGTGCGCGACACGTTGCTCGCCGCCGCGCAGGCCAAAGGTATTCCCCTCCAGGTCCCGCAGGTCGGCTCGATGTTCTCGTTGTTCTTCAACGAACAGAAGGTCCGCAACTACGACCAGGCCATCGCCTCCAACGGCGACTTGTATCGCAAAGTCTTCCGCACCGCGCTCGACCGCGGCGTCTACCTCGCGCCGTCGCCTTACGAGACCGCGTTCCTATCGACCGCCCACGAGGGCAAGGACATCGATAA
>CAIRWP010000228.1 GCA_903882335.1 uncultured Opitutia bacterium
CGCACCCGCCAAGGTCGACCCGGCCGCCAAGGCCCCGGCTACCGCCCCCGCTTCCGCCACCACGCCGGCTGCCCCGTCCGCTCCGGCGACTCCGGCTGCCCCGGTGACTCCCGCCGCGAAGGCCCCGGCCGCTCCGGCTGCGAAGTCTCCGGCTACCCCGGCCGCTCCGGCTGCCCCGGTTCCGGCCAAGTAAACCCCGGTGCGCACGCCTCTGCTCAGCCTGACCGTCCGCTGGGTGGCGCTGCTGTCGGCTAGCCTCGCGTTCGCCCTGCCTCCGGGCGCGGGCGGCGACGACTACATCCAACTCACCGCGCCGCAGGCGAAAGAAGTCCTACACGATTTCCGGGCGTCCCGCCTCAACGGCGATCTTTGCTTCAAGTTCGAGGTGATCCACAAGCCTCGCCGCGGCGAGGCTTCCCCGGCCGTGCCCGGCGTGCTCTGGGCGGGCTGGAGCAGCGAAGGACCGCGCGTCCGCGTGGAGCTGCGTCCGACGGGCGGGGCGCCGTCGCTCAGTTTCATCGCCACGAAGTCGGCCCAAGGCTCCCGACTCTGGCTGCGTCGCGGCGGCGTCACCGTCGAAAACCCGCGGACGGACGAGCCGCTCGCGCCGGGCCTGTTGTTGCTGCCGTCCGACCTCGCCCTGCCCTACACGCACTGGGAGGATACGCGTTACGTGAAGACCGAACGCAGCCGCGGTCGCCCGGTGCATTTTTTCCTGGCCGCCAACCCGGCGAAGGCTGTGCCTGCCAGCGTGAGCTTCGCCCTCGACCGGACCTACGGGGCGCTGGTGCAGGCCACCTCCCTCGACGCGGCCGGCGTTGCCCGTCGGACCTTGCAGGTCGAGGAGTTCTCCCAGGTCGACGAACAATGGATCCTCGGCGCCTGCAGCGTGCGGGATGAGACGTCTCGCGACATCGACCTGCTCAAGGTCACGGAGGCGGCCGTACGCCGACGCTTCGAAGCCGCGACCTTCGACCCGGCCACGCTGGCCCAGCCCGCGCCCCTGCCGACCGGCCTCAAGCCTCTCTGACCATGCCCGCCGACGCCCTCCGCATCGCCCGTTTCTGCGACCTCCTGACGAACCGCAAGGCCATCGCGGATTTCCCCGGAGCCGACAACGGGCTGCAGCACCGCGGTAAGGCCCGCGTACGCAAGGTCGGCGCGGCGGTCGACGCCGGCGCCAAGGTCTTCGAACTAGCGGCCCGGCGTGGCGTGGACTTCCTCATCGTGCACCACGGGATGCGCTGGCGGCCGGTCTCGCCCGAACGCGAGGTACGTCGCCTGCGTCTCGCCGCGCTCAAGCAAGCCGGACTCTCGCTCTACTCCAGCCACCTGCCGCTCGACGCGCACCCGGTCATCGGCAACAACGCGCTGATTGCGGCCGACCTCGGCCTGAAGGTCGTGGATTGGTTCGTGGACTTCGAAGGCCTGCCCATCGCCTGCCTCTGCCAGGGCATCCCGCGCGCGACCCTCGCCCGCCGGCTTAAACAAAGCTACCCGGACACCTACCAGGCCATCGAGTTCGGCTCCGCCCGGCCGAAGAAGATCGCGATCCTCAGCGGCAGCGGCCGGAGCGCGCTCGACCACCTCCGCGCGGAAGGCTGCGACACGCTGATCACCGGCGAGCTGCGCGAGGAGCATTTCAACGAAGCCCACGAGCAAGACTGGAACCTCTACCCGTGCGGGCATTACGCCACCGAGACCTGGGGCGTGAAGGCCCTGGCCGCCGCGGTCGCCGCCGAGTTCGACGTGCCGTGGGAGTTCATCCCCACGGGCAACCCGCTCTGATGCCGCGCGGACGGCTAGCCCCGACCCCCACCGGCTTCCTGCACGTCGGCCATGCGCGCACGTTCGCCTTGGCCGCCGAACGCGCGCGGCGTGATGGCGGGACCTTGGTTTACCGGACGGAGGACCTCGACGCCTCCCGTTGCCGGCCGGAGTTCGCGGAGGCCGCGATGGCGGACCTCCGCTGGCTCGGGCTCGACTGGCAGGAAGGCCCCGACGTGGGCGGCCCCTGTGGGCCTTACGTGCAATCGCAGCGTCAACCCTGGTTCGCGGAGGTCTGGCGCCAGCTGCAGGCCACCGGGGCGATTTATCCGTGCGACAAGTCCCGCCAGGACGTCGCGCGGGCACTGACCGCCCCTCATGCGGAGGACGATGCGGAACCCATCTTCCCGCCCGCCCTCCGTCCAGCCCTCGGCCAAGGTCGCGAGGCCCGCGAGCCCGGCGCCCAGAACTGGCGCTTCCGGGTGCCCGACGGCGAGACGATCGCGTTCACCGATGCCCTGCGTGGCCCGCAGGCGTTCGTCGCGGGGCGTGACTTCGGCGACTTCCTGGTCTGGCGTCGCGATGGCTTCCCGGCGTACGAACTGGCCGTGGTCGCCGACGATCAGGCGATGGACATCACCGAGGTGGTGCGCGGCGCCGACCTGCTGCTTTCGACCGCACGACAACTCCTGATTTACCGCGCCTTAGGCTGGGCCGCCCCTTCCTGGGCGCACGCCCCGCTGATCGTGGACGCGGAGGGCCGGAGACTGGCGAAACGCACGGCTGGCCTCTCGATCCGGGAACTGCGCGCCGCCGGCCGCAGCCCGACGGAAGTCCTAACCGCCCCGCTCTCCGCCCTGCTGTAGGCTGAACGAAGTTCGCCGGGCACAAAAAAGCCGGAGGAAACCTCCGGCTCGTTCGGCGATGGTCGCTCGCTCAGGCGCCTTGTCCGGCCTTCTTACCTTCGGCGGCGGGCTTGGCCGCCGGGGCGGCGCCGGCCTTGGGGGCGAAGGGATTCTCGCCGGCGGCGACCTTCTCGCGGTCGGCCTTGATGCGGTTGACCAAGGCTTCGTTGCCAGCAGCGTCCTGCAAGGCGGCATCCATCAGCTTCAGCGCCCGCTCCTTGTTATCGGCGTCGATCCGCAGCGAAAAGATCGCCTTGTTCATGTTGAGGATCGCCTTCTGGGGACCGGAGACCGCGCCGTACATCTCGTCATAGGCGGCGCTGCCGGCGGCGAAGTCCTTAGCCTCGAGGGCAGCCTTGACCTTGGCGGAGGCGGCGGCGCGCTTGGCGCCGGCTTCGGCGGCGTTCTTGGCCTCGGCCGCGAGGGCCTTCTTGCCTTCAGGGGTGTTCTGCTTGGAGAGCTCCTGAAGGTGGGTCACGTACTTCTCCGGACCACCCGCCTGGTAACCGGTGCGGGCGTAGACCTCACCTTGGGCGTCCATCAGGAGGATGGTCGGGAATCCGGTGATGCCGTACTTCTGCTGCGCGGCGCGGTTCTTCGTCTTCACCTCGTCGGACTGGGCCTTCTTGCTCGGGAAATCGAGCTCGACGAGCACGAACTTCTTGGTCGCGGCCTCGAAGGCCGGCAGGTCGAAGACCTCCTTCTTCAGCTTGATGCACCAGCCGCACCAGTCGCTGCCGGTGAAGTCGACGAGGATGTCCTTCTTCTCCTTGGCGGCCACCTTCTTGGCTTCGTCAAGGTCGGTCAGCCAGGTGGGGGCGGCGACGGCGGGGAGGATGGCCAGCAGCGCGAACGCGAGCGTGGCGAGGGTCTTGGGGGTGCGCATGATCGTGGTTGAGAGGGGTTACTTGGACGTGGTCTTCTTGCGCGCGGCGTCCTGGTCGCGGATCTTGAGGACGCGTTCGCGGAGCTCGGCGATCTCGGCGAGGACTTCCTTACTCGTGGTAAGGGTCGCAACCTCGTCGACGACCTTGAGGACGGCGTCGTGGTCGCCGGGCTTGCACTCGGCAGTGATGCCGACGCGCACATTGAGGGTCATGCGGACGAGGAAGTCGCCCGTGAGGCCCTTCTCCTTGAAGAACTTGTTCATCGCGGCTTCGGCGCCGGCGAGGTCCTTCTTGGAGAGCGTCGGGTCCAGCACCGGGCCGAGCTGCTCCTCGATCTCATGTTCCAGAGCCTCCGCCTTCATCTTGGCGGCGAGGGCCTTCTTGCCTTCAGGGGTGTTCTGCTTGGCAAGGGTGCCGAGGTGCTCGAGGTACTTCTTGGCCCCGCCTTCCTGGTAGCCGGTCTGCGCGTAGACCTCGCCTTGGGCGTCCAGCAGCAGGATGGTCGGGAAACCCGAGATCGCATACTGCTTCGAGAGGGCCGCGTTCTTCGCCTTCTCCTCAGGCGACTGCTTCTTGCCGCGGGGGAAGTCGATCTCGACGAGGACGAACTTCTTGGAAGCTTCGGCGAACTCCGGCTGGTCGAAGACTTCCTTCTTCAGGCGGATGCACCAGCCGCACCAATCGCTGCCGGTGAAGTCGACCAAGATGTCCTTCTTCTCGGCGGCGGCCTGCTTCTTCGCGGCCTCGAGGTCGGTGAGCCAGGTGTCCGCGGCGAAGAGCGACGGCAGCGTGGCGAGGAGGGCCAAGGCCGAGAGGCCGAGACGGGCGAGGTTACGGGGCATCCAGGGATAACCCTCGATATCCCGAGGGTTGGCAAACCACAAAACCAACCCTGCGTTGCCAAAAGCAGGCAAGCCCCCATACCTGCCTGCCATGGCGACGACCCGCATCCTGCTGGTGGACAATGGCTCCCTTCGTCCGGAAGCCACGCTCGCCCTGCGTCGACTATCGGCGGAAGTCGCTCAATTGCTAGGTCAGCCCGTGCATGCGGTTTCAGTCCTACATTCGCACAAGATCGACCCTACCCTGCTCGCCGACGAACCCGCCGTCATCTTCGAGCAGGCCTTGCAGCAAGCCAAGGCCGACGGCATCGCCGAGCTCATCGTGCTGCCGCTTTTCATCGGACCCAGCCTCGCGCTGACGGAGTATCTGCCGAAGGTCTTCGCCGAAGCCCAGGCCGGCGCGATGAAGCTGAGCATCCGTGAGCCGCTCTTCGGACCGGAACTACAGAGCATGCTGATCGATAACCTGAAGTCGACCGGCTGGACGAAGGGCAACGGCACGGTCTTCCTCTGCGACCACGGCTCGCCCATCCAAGAGGTGACGCGCTGCCGTAACTTCTTCGCCAGCGCGATCCGCACCGAACTCGGACTCAAAGACGACGAGCTCATCGCCTGCTCGATGGAGCGTCGCGAGGGAGCGGACTATGACTTCAACGAGCCGCTGCTCGAAGACGCCCTGCAACAGGCCAAGGGAGAGGCCGTCATCCTGATGCTCTTCCTGTTGCCGGGCCGTCATGCCGGCGGCGATGGCGACGTCGCGACGATCGTCAAAGAACATGCCCCGGCAGACCTGCGCTGGAAACTCAGCCCGCTGCTCGGTACGCACCCCGCCCTGCCGTCGCTGCTCAGTATGCGTCACGACCTGGCGTCCGTGAATCTGAAGGCCGCCAAGAAGATTGTCGTCGGCGCGATCATGCTGTCGCTCCTCTGGCCCGCCGCCATCAGTCTCTGCCTACCCAAAGGCACGCTCGACCTTCCGGAAAGACTCCTCCTCTGGCTAGGCGGAGTCGCGGTCATCCTGGGGGTCGTCTACTTTTACTTCCGGGCGAAGGTCCGCAAGCAGGCCTGAAATCAGGCAAACGCCGCGATGCGGCCCATCAGGCCGGCATGACGCGGCGGTGCGACGACAGCGCCGACGACCGCGATCAGCGGAGTCGGCAACACCGACACGTCCACCTTGCCGGAAGCCAGGTCGGTCAACGTCGTGAGCACGTCGGACGCGCCGTCCTGGGAGACTTTCGACAGCAGGCGGATCGGCAGGTCGGCCGCCGCCCCCGCGGCGATGAGCTTCGTCGCCACGGACGGCAAAGCCTTCGCGCCCATGTAGAGGCAGAGCGTGGCGCCGGTCGCGACATGCGCTTTCCAATTCTGGTCGGTACCATCGGCGCAGTGACCGGTGAGGAAAGTCACCGACGCGGCCTTGCCGCGATGCGTCAGCGGGAACGCCGCATCCGCACCCGCCGCGGTGGCGGCCGTGACGCCGGGGACGACTTCGAAATTGATCCCATGCGCGGCGAGATGATCCATCTCCTCGCCCAGACGGCCGAAGACGCCGGGGTCGCCGCCCTTGAGCCGGACGATCAAACCACCCTGACGTGATTCACGCACGAGCACGGCGTTGATCTCGTCCTGGGTCATCGAGTGGACGCCGCAACGCTTGCCGACCGGCACGATCTTGGTCGTCGCCGGGATCTCCGCCAACAGCGCATCGCCCGGGAGGGCATCATGGATGACGACATCCGCCTGCTTGAGCAGGCGCAGCCCTCGAACGGTGATCAGATCGGGAGCCCCCGGTCCGGCACCGACAAAGACCACCCGGCCGATGTCACAATTTACCATTTATTTAAACTTGACCCTATTTATGTAATCATCAGTCATCTTATCAAGTTAAAAAAACGCCATGGATAAACCCTCCGAAAAGCCGCTCACCAAGAACGAGGTCATGAAGGCCGAAAAGCCCGACCTTTCCGGGACGATCCGCGAGACCCTCGCCAACCCTGCCGCCGACCGCTTCAGCGGTGACGACGAGCAGTTCATCAAATTCCACGGCATCTACCAGCAGGACGACCGCGACAAGCGCAAGGTCGCCAAGGAGTACTCGGTGATGGTCCGCACCCGCCAGACCGGCGGCATCGTCCCGGCCGCGCAGTACCTGGTCTACGACGAGCTCTCCGGTCGCTTCGCCAACGGCACCCTGCGCATCACCTCGCGCCAGACCTTCCAGTTCCACGGCGTCGCCCAGCAAGGCGTCGGCTCGCTCATCAAGTCGATCAACGAGGCCCTCTCCTCCACCCTCGCCACCTGTGGCGACGTCAACCGCAACGTCACCGCGCCCTCGAACCCGGCCGTCGACGAGGTGACCCAGCAGATCGAGGACGACGCCTTCACGCTGACCCGCGCCCTGTTGCCGAAGACCACGGCCTACCACTCCATCTGGGTGGACGGTGTGCAGCTCGACCTCGGGCTGGGCGACAAGATCGCCAAGGCTCGCGCCTCCGTCGACCAGACCAACCCCTACCTGCCTCCGCCCGCCGACCATGATGACAGCGGCGCGCCGGTCGACCTCCTCTACGGCAAGACCTACCTGCCGCGTAAATTCAAGACCGGCTTCGCGCTCCCGCCGAACAACGACGTAGACATCTTCACCAACGACATGGGCTACGTCGCCATCGTCGAAGGCAGCAAGCTCGTCGGCTACAACCTGCTCGTCGGCGGCGGCCTCGGCATGTCCCACGGCAACAAGGCGACCTACCCGCGCCTGGCCGACGTCATCGGCTTCCTCACCCGCGAGCAGGTCGTCGCCGTCGGCGAAGCCGTGATCAAGATCCACCGCGATTGGGGCGACCGCACCGACCGCAAGCACGCCCGCATCAAGTACGTGCTACAGGAAAAGGGCGTCGAGTGGTTCCGCGCCGAGCTCGCCACGCAGCTGGGTGCCGCGCTCCCGGCTGCCAAGCCGTTCCAGTTCAAGGGCCAGGGCGACGCCTTCGGCTGGGCCAAGCAGCGCGATGGCCACTGGTTCCTCGGACTCTTCATCGAAACCGGTCGCGTCAAGGACGCCGGCGATTACCGCCTCAAGACCGCCCTGCGCGTCATCGCCGAGCGCTTCAGCCCGACCTTCCGCCTGACCGCCACGCAGAACCTCATCCTCTCCGACGTGAAGGAAGCCGACAAGGGCGCGCTCGAGCAGGTGCTGCGCGACCATGGTTGCGGGATCGTCTTCAACCCCGGCCTCGTCAAGGGACGCGGTATGGCCTGCCCCGCCCTCCCGACCTGCGGCCTTTCGCTCGCGGAATCCGAGCGCGTGTTCCCGACCATCCTTGGTAAGCTCGAGGACGCCCAGGCGGCCGCCGGCTTCGGCGGCGAGGAACTCGTCGTCCGCATGACCGGTTGCCCCAACGGCTGCGCCCGTCCGTACAACGCCGAAATCGGCTTCGTCGGCAAGGCCCCGGGCAAGTACAACCTCATGCTCGGCGGCAACCGCGAAGGCACGCGCCTCGCGCGCCTCTTCAAGGAATCCGTCCCGGCCGACGAGATCCCGGTCGTGGTCGGCGCCCTCTTCCAGCAGTACGCCAAGGAACGCAAGAACGGTCAGGCCTTCGGCGACTGGGTCGACCAGGCGTCCGTCTGGCCCGTCGCCCCGTCCGCCTAAGCCCGCTGATGGCCGAGCTCGACCCAGCCCGTATCCCGGAACTCGACACCCGTCTCGCGACGCTGGCGCCGGTGGACCGTCTGCGCTGGGCCTACGAGACCTTCGGCGTGCGCGCCGGCATCGGCACGAGTTTCCAGCCCGCCGGCGTGGTCATCCTGCACCTCGCCAAGACCGCGGGTCTGCCGCTCCCGGCGTTCACGCTGAACACCGGCCTGCTCTTCCCGGAGACCCTGGAGTTCAAGGCGAAGCTCGAGGCGCACCTCGGCATCACGGTCGCGGAAGTGCTCCCGGCGCAGACCGTCGAACAGCAGGCCGCCCAGTACGGCGCCGAACTCTGGAAGCGTAACCCGGAGAAGTGCTGCGAGCTCCGCAAGGTCGACTCGCTCGGCAAGAAACTCTTCGAACTCGATCTCTGGATCACCGGCATGCGCCGCGACCAGTCCGGCGAACGCGCCGCGACCCCGTTGCTCAGCCTCGCCGTCCGGCCCGACAACTCCGACGTCTGGAAGCTCAACCCGCTGGTCGACTGGAGCCGCGACCAAGTCTGGGCCTACCTCAAGGAACACGGTCTACCGCACAACGTCCTGCACGACCGCGGCTACCGCTCCATCGGTTGCCTGCCCTGCACCCAGCCCACCTCCGGCGGCGACGAGCGCGGCGGTCGCTGGCCCGGCTTCGATAAGAAGGAATGCGGCCTGCACACGAGGACCAAGAAAGGACTGGGCGGCTAGCGGTTGGCGGGTAGGAAAACCGCCTCAATCCAAAACCGCCCTTCTTCCCTTCGCACCCTCTTCTCCTAACCGCCAACCGCTAACCGTTTCCACCTTCCCTTCAGCCCCTCTGCGTTCCCAACCGCTAACCGCCAACCGCTTCCACCTTCCCTTCAGCCCCTCTGCGTTCCCAACCGCTAACCGCCAACCGCTTCCACCTTCCCTTCAGTCCCTCTGCGTTCCCAACCGCCAACCGCTTCCACCTTCCCTTCAGCCCCTCTGCGCTCCCAACCGCTAACCGCCAACCGCTTCCACCTTCCCTTCAGCCCCTCTGCGTTCCCAACCGCTAACCGCCAACCG
>CAIRWP010000229.1 GCA_903882335.1 uncultured Opitutia bacterium
GACCACGCACCAAGCCGACACCCTTCGGCTGGAGCTGGCGCAGGCCCAGGCGGAGACGGACCGGCTGAAACATGCGGCCCTCGACCTCCGCAAACTGGAGGATGCCCGCCGACGCCCGACGCACGCCTGGACGGAGGCGGCCGAGCGGACCTTGGCCGAGTGGGAACGGGCGACGGAAGCCGCCGAGAAACGCGCCGCCGCCGGCTTTGTCACCGTGACCTGTGTCGCGGCGACCATCCGCCAGGCGGAGGCGATGCTCGACCTGGCCGAATCGACCGGGGCGCTTAAAAACATCCCAGGCGCCTCGCCGAAAGACCTGCTGGTCCTGCGCCTCGCTGGCGCGACCGAAGACTCCCCGCTGGAACCGGCGGCTCACCGCGCCTTCTTCGGACAGGCGGACACCTTCGAACTGCATGCGACCATGCGCGGGGCGAAGTCACGTCAGCCCGGCCTCCGGGTGGAACGAGTCTGCGCGTTGCGCAGCAAAGGCCTGCTGGTGGTCCGCAAAGCCGTGCAAGCCTACGCGCCGGGCGAGACCGCCCCGCCCGCCGACCCGACGGAGCGACAGCTCGAGGAGGGCAACCCGGTCTTCCTGACGGGGCGGGTCGCGCGTGGCCACCTCACCCGTCGGCTCACCGCCCTCCGTCGCTTGCGCGAGCATTGGCAGGCCTCGCACCTGCCGTTGCTGCAGTTGTTCAACCCCGAGCCACGCGGTTGGGGCGAAGCGCAAATGGTCAACCAAGGCGACCAGGACGCCGATTGGCGCCTCCTGACCGGGGCGACGTCCCTGACGACCGCCGCCCGGGCGTTCGTCCGCAAGGCGATCGGCACGACCGACTTCACGTTGCTCGAGGCCGCCGCCGGTCCGGCCCGCCGCACCGCAGTGCTGGAACTGATCCTTCAGGCAATCGCCCGCGGGCAACGCCTACTGGTCGTCGCCGCCGACGCCACCGAACTCGACGAACTGCTGGCCACCGGCGCGGCGCTCCCCGGCTGGGCGGAGCAGGTCGCGGCGGTCCGGCTCACCGACCCCTGCGAACCGACCGCGCCCGTCGCCCAGGCCCTTGACCTCGACCGTCAGGCGGCGCTGCTGACCGGCGCCGTGGCCCCGCTGAGCCGCGGCCGCCGTCCGCGCGAAGTCGCCTCCACGCTCCTGCTCGACACCTGTAATCTCGTCGGCCTGCCCCTCTCGGCGCTCGGCGCGCATCCCTCCTTCCGTGCGGCCGCCCTCACGCGGGACCCGGCGGACTTCGACCAGCTGATCGTGCTCGGGGCCGAACGGCTGGGCTTCGCCGATTTCCTGGTGCCCGCGGTGCATGCGCGCCGCTGGATCTTGGTCAGCGACCCGCGCGCGCCGGCCACCGACACCGACCTCGACGAGTTGGCGGAGCAGGTGGTGGTCGAGGCCTCGCGGGTGCGACTGCTCGACGAGCTTCAAGCCGAGTTGGCCTTCAAGGCTTGCGTGGGCAAGGATGGCTCGGCCGACGACGAGGACGCGGATATCCCCGATGCACACGGACGTCGCAAGGTACTGCTGGTGCTCGACGCGCCGACCGACGAGGCCCGCTCGCTCGCGACCGCCCAAGCCTACCTGCGTCAGCGTCAGCTGCAGACGGCGACGGTGGCGACCGCCGAAGTCGCCGCGTTCGACCCGGCGGCGCTGAGCCCCGACCTCAACGTACTGATCTGCGCCCGCAACGCGTTGACCGGGACCGAACTGGCGCTCCGCCTGCCGCCGGAATTCCGCCTGATCGTCGGTCACCTCGAACCCGAATTGCTGGAACCGCTCGCCCGCCGCGTGAGGTTGCCCAAGGCCCGCGGCAAGACGCCCGCGACCACCCGCGGCAAGCCTCGTCCACTCATCTTCCTCGACTGGCAACGCCGCTGCGCCGCCAACCTGCAAGGGCTCTACGATTGCCGCCGCCCCGGCCAGGAAGAGGAACGTGGCCGCCACATCCGGGCGCTGCTGCTTGACCTCAAGACTCTGCACCCCTTCGAGAAGCCCCTCTGGGAGCCGCAAGCCTTGCTGCGATTGAAGGAGCAGGAGCTCTGCGCGATCTTCGAGGCGCTCCAGAATGGCGTCCGCGAGAGCAACGCCCCCGACCGCTCCGAGAGCGTCCATCACTCCGGCTTGCCGCGCCCCCTCGGGCTGTCGTCGCGCCTCGAACGCCTTCCCGGCGCCTGACCATGGCCCTCCCTCCCCTCATCCTCCGCCGCCCCATCGCCGTGCGCTTCGTCGACGCGATGGCGGTCGTGCGCACCTCGGGCGAGTCGGCCGAGTGGCCGGCGTTACTGCGGCTGGCCGCCGACTCGGAACGGCAAGAGGGCGGACTCACCGCCGAGGCCGTGCGCACGCTGCTGCCCTTGCCGCTCCCCGCGGCCCGCGCCCTGCTCCGCCAAGGCGTCGAGCTCGGGATGCTCAGCCGCGACGGTGAGAAGTTCCGCCTGACCGCGCTCGGCCGGGCCTGCCTCCGCCAAGACGTGGGGATGGACGGCCATCATGGCCTGTTCCGCTTCGCCGTGACGGACGAGCCCTTACTCGCCGGCCGCCAGTTGCTACATGTCGAGGAGCGGCGCGACCTCACCGACCTCGAGGAGACGACGCTGGAGGAAGCGGCGGATGCCCTGCACACGGAGCCGGACGCGTTCTTTAGCTCGGTGGCGCAGCGCGGCCTGCTCTTCTCGGTGCTCCGCACTTCCGCGCAGATGCGCCCAGTGCCACGCCAACAAGACCTTACCTTGATGATGGAGGTCGAAATCCGCCCCGGCCAGGACGGCCCCTTCAACCTCCGCCTGACCGGCCAGTGGCCCGCGGGCAAAGGCACGGGGCGCGACCGCACCGGCGGCGCCATCGACGTCCGCCTGACCTCCGCCCAGCCCCGTCGCCCCGACCAAGGCTACGCCGAGCTTCTGCAGATGGCGGCCGCGGCGAGCGGCCAGGACTTCCTTGCTACCCCGGGCGGCCAGGCCGACCTCTCCACGGGCTACCCGACGCGTTTTGCCGAGGCGCCCACGGAGGCCCGCGTGCATTTCCGCCTGCGGGTCCCGAAGATCCCCAAGGTGCAGTTCAAGGTGCCGGGTCAGTTCGACCTTGGGACGTTCGAGGTGGAGGCTTTCGAGGTGCCGATTACCCCGGCAGCCGGCGACGAAGATCTCTGGGGGCAGTGGTTGCAATGCCACTTGCTGGGACCGGACAAGTCCCCGGGTGGCCCCGTCCGTGCCGGCGAGGCGGTGCGTCAGCGCCTCCCTGCTTACCAACCGCGCAGCGGGGCCGAACTGGCCCGACTCGCCCTCGGCCGTAGCCCGCTCGGCCGGGATGTCCCGCAACGCGCTACCTTGCTCGAGGCCCATGACCTGCTCCTCTGGGAGCCGACCGACCGATGATCCCCGCGCTGCGCAAGACGTCCGAGCCGTTCCACTACCACGAGCGGGTGATCGGCGATGTCTGGCTGAAACTCGACGCCCCGGAGCCGGCGGCCGGCCAGGCTTGGGCGACCGTGCTCGCCGCCCTCGAATCGGCCCGGCACTCGCTCCACGTCGCGACGCCGCTGCTGGGCGTGCCCGCCTTCAACGAGGCCCTCGCGCGGGCGCTGAGCCAGCATCGCGTCCGCGTCTACATCCTGACAACCGATGGACTCGCGCCTCAGTTCAACGCCCCGCAGAAGCAGGCCCACGCCGAGGCATTGGCGAAGCTTCCCGCAGCCGGCGCGATCCTGCAGAGCTCCGCCCAGGTCCACGCCCAGTTCATCGTCATCGATGCCGGTGAGCCGAACGCCCAGGCCCTCCTCTGCCCGGCCGGCCTGCCTACGCCCCAGCAGGAAGCCCCGGTGCATCGTCTGCCCCAACACTCTCGGCCGCTACAGGAGGCCTTCGCACTGGCCTGGTGGCGGCTCTCGGTAGAGCGTCTGACCAAGCAGGGACCGACGAAGGCCGAGCCGCAGGCGAACTACCCGCTTGAACGCCCAATCGAAGGCTTGGCGGTGAACCTCCAGTTCAGCGCGAAGCCCAAGGCCGAGACGCCCGCGCGCCTGGAGATCACGCCGCGGATCAAGACCCTGCTCGAGC
>CAIRWP010000230.1 GCA_903882335.1 uncultured Opitutia bacterium
CCTTCCTCGCGGCCCTTGAGGCCGACCTTCTCGATGATCGCCCGCGCGCGCGCATGGGCCTCGTCGTAAGGGCGTCCCTGGATGAGCAGCGGCACCATCACGTTCTCCGCGACGGTGAGCGTCGGGATGAGGTTGAAGGACTGGAAGACGAACCCGAGGTTCTGGCGGCGGAAAGTCGTGAGCGCTTCCTGACCGAGGCCGTCGAGGCGCTGGCCGAAGACCTCGACCGTGCCGGCCTGCGGCGTGAGCGTGCCCGCGATGACGGAGAGCAGCGTCGTCTTCCCGCAGCCCGACGGGCCGACGAGCATGATGAGCTCGCCGCGGCGGGCTTCGAAGTCGGCCTGCTTGAGGGCAACGACCTGATTCTCCGGCGTGCCGAAGAACATGTCGACGCCGGTGGCGCGGACGGCGACGGTGTGGGCGAGGTGGCTCATCCGCGGAAGACGGAGGCGGCGTCGACGCGGGACACCTTGATGATGCCGATGATGGCGGAGACCAAACTGATGCCCAGCACGAGGGCGAACGTCGCCCAAAGGATCTGCGGATACATCACGAACGGGGGCATCCCCTTCTCGATCATGACGCGGCCGATGGCCTGCGCCATCCCCGCGCCGAGGCCGAAGCCGACGAGGCCGGCGGTGAACGCCTGGACGAGGAGCATGCGCGCGATGACGCCCATGCCCGCGCCCATCGCCTTGATGGCCGCGAAATACTTCAGGTTCTCGAGCACGAAGGAGTAGAACGTCTGCCCGGAGATCGCGATGCCGACGAACAGGCCGAGCAGGACGGCCGTGCCGAAGGAGAACGGGATGCCGGTGTTGGTCCAAAACCACCAGAAGGTGTTGCGCGCCAGGCTGCGCTCGCCCCAGTTCCAGATCACGGTGTCCGAGGTCCAGGCCTTGAGGCCCGTGTCGCGCTCGATGCGGTCGCAGAGCTCGGCGGGCGACACGCCTTTCTGCGGCTCGACCAGCATGAAGCTCAGCGTGCGGCGGGCGCCGAGGGTGTAGCCCTTAGCCCGGTCGTAGGTCGTGTAGACGAACGGCCCGCCGGTGAAGGCGCGCTTCACCTTGCAGATGCCGACGATACGGGCCTGGATATCGTTGATCTCGAAGGTATCGCCGACCTTGAGCGGCGTATTGCGCGGCTTGCCGTCGGGCCCGACGCCCATCCGACCCATCAGCGCGGCGCCCCACTCGTCGACGATGACGGTATCGGGCAGCCGCAGGTCCTCGATGCGGCCCTGGGAAAGGACGGCCGGCGCGCCGGCGAACGTGTCGGCGTCGATGCCGACGAGCGTGATCAACTTGAAATTACCGTCCTGCATGCGCGCCTGGACGAACGAGGTGTGGAGCGGGGCGGCCCACGCGACGCCGTCGACGGACCGGACGCGCCCGAGGTCGGTGTCGCGGAGCGGCTTGGCGTCGTTGACCTGCTCCACCATCGGGTCGCTGACCCAGACCTGGGCGCGGATGTTGACCATCGGCGTGTAGGTCCAGCTCATGATCCCGAAGAAGACCGAGCTCTGCTGGGCCATCAGGAGCGCCGAGAACGCCAGGCCGCACAGGAGCATCGCCAGTTTGGCGAGATCCCCGAAGAGCATGTTGAGGGCGAGACGATACATCGGACGGCGAACCGGGAGTGTCGCTCCAACAAGCCCCGCGTCAACGGGAAGTCAAACGGCCCGGACGATGTCCGGGCCGTCGGGCGCCGACCGGCGCGGGGAGCGTTACTTGACGATGACCGCCGGCGCCGACTTGATCAGCCAGGTGGTCTTGAAGAAGTCCGGGCCCCAAGGGGCGTTGACGGACCAGGCAGCGATGAGGAGGACGAGCGCGAGCGAGAAGCAGCGGACGACCTTAGCCTTGTCCTCGCTCTTGGCCGCGGCGTGCAGGAGACCGACCGCGCCGAGCGCGAAGATCGGGTGGAACCAGGAGACGTTGCGAGACTCCGCCTGGAAGACCACGACGAGCCCGACGACCAGATTGATGTCGACCAAGACGGCCACCATGCGCTGCAGGGCTGGCTTCGGACCCTTGACGAGGGCGACGATGATGACCAGCAGGACGAGGGCGAGCAGGAGGCTGCCGTAATGCTTGTGGGCGGTGAAGAGCGCGTTCATGTCGCCACCTTGGGTCCTCCGCGGCCTGATTCAAGCCCTGCCTTGGGATTTCAGCGTTCCTCCGGGAAGAGCCCGCGGAAGGTGAAGGCCGCCGCCGCCGCCCCGGTGAGCTGCAGGACGGCCAGCAGGAGGTAGCGGGGGGTGAACTTGGCGACGAAGGCGAGTTCCGAGCGAAGCGCCTTGAACGACTCACCCTCGGCGGTGAAGGCCGCGAAGACGTCGCGGAAACTCGCGGCCAGCATGACGGCGGGGTTGAACGTCGGCGCCTGGCGCGCGAACACGACCGCGGCGCCGTAGACCACCAAGGCAATCGCGACCCCGGCGTAGCCGTTGCCGGCGGTGCGCCGCGACGTCGCGACCATGAGGATGACGAACGCCATCAGGTAGGTGCCGAGGAATTCCGCGAGGCCCTCGCGGAAAAAGCCCTCGAAGACCGGGTCGTCGATCGCGCGCGCGGCGGCGGCCGTGCGCTCGGGGTCATGACCGGCGAGGAGGCCGGCGACAGCCGCGGCGGCAAGGGCGGCGGTGAGCTGGACCAGCACGTAGGCGACGCCGGGCAGCCAGCGGTGGCGGCCGCGGACGCACCAGGCGAGCGTCGCGGCCGGGTTGTAATGGGCGCCGGAGATTGGACTGCCGGCGTAGATCAGGGCACCGAGGACGGCGGCGACCGCGAGCGGCTCCCCGGCGACGGCCACCGCGAGGCACAGGAAGAAGGTCCCGAAGGCCTCGAGGCAGAGGGCGTTGCGCATGGCGTCAATCTCAGGGGCGGCGGCGGGACCTCAAGTCCGGAGTCCGGTCAGCGGCCCCGCTGGCTGAGCCAGTTCTCGGAGAAGGTGGCCATCTCCTCGAAGGAGGGGAGCCGGCGCGAGCGCAGCATCATCTCCTTGGCCACCTCTTCCTGCTGGGCGAGCAGGTCGCGGAGGGTGCCGTGGAGGGGCGTCGGACGCTTCTTGTCGTCGATGAGCCAGAAGCCGACCTGCTTGCCGTCCTTGACCTCGTTGTTGTACAGCTGCCAATAGAGGACGAGCGCGGGCCGCCAGGAGAGGAACTTCGCGAGGATCTCGCGGTTGCGCTGCTCGTGGACCTTGCCGTCGCCGCCGCAGGCCTCCCAGGAGAGCCCGCATTCACCGATGAAGACGCGGCGGGCGGGCAGGCCGGCCTTGGGGGGGAGCTGCTGGTTGGCGTAATCGAGCGCGGCGCGGACCGTCTCAAGCGGCTGGAGCTGGACGTCGTACGCGGAGTAAGAGAGGAAATCGACGTTGGTCTTGGGGATGACCGCGTTGATCATGCGCTGCTGGCCGCCCTTGAAGGCGTCCATCACGCGGTTGACCTCGGCGTAGGTGTACACGCGGCAGCGCGTGTAGGGCACCTCCCGACGGGCGTCCTCGACCGCTTCCTGGCGCACATTGAGCCACTCGATCATCGCGGCCGCGGCCTTGGCGTCGAACTCGCCCTTGGGATCCATGTTCGGCAGCAGCGCCCAGTCGCCCTCCCAATGGCCGATGAAGAACGTCTTGCCCGTCGTGTCGCGGCGGGTGAGGAGGTCCTTGGTGAAGAGGTAGGTCGCGTTATATTCCTTGCGGCGCAGTTCGGGCGTCATGCCGCCCTTCCACTCATTGCCGGTCCGGTACCAGAGCAGGTAGTGGGTGAAGGGCATGCCGATGAGCTCGGTGAACTGGGGCGGCGGCGGTAGCTGGATCTTCAGGATGCGCGAACCGAGCTTGGCGATCTCGCGCGCGCCCTCGACCGTCGCGTCCTCCTTGGTGAACTTGTAGGCGGGGCTGATGATCTGGGTGCCGACGACCTGGGAGAAGGCGTTCGGGATCGTCGGCACGGGCGGCAACTCGGGCGCCTCGAGGATGAGGCCGCCGGTCTTCTTCTTCTGCGCGGCCAAGGGAAGGACGAAGAGGCAGGCCAGGAGCAAGCCCAGCAGGGGACGGGGGGAAAATCTCATGCGATGAACCCCAGGGGGCTCGACTTGAATTGTCCAGAGGCCCGCCCCCTCCTCAAGCCCGTTCCCACCAAAACCATGAACACCACCTCCTCCCTCCTGGCGCTCGCCCTCCTGGCGACGCCCCTCCCCTTCCCCGCTTACGCGGCGGACAAGCCAGCGGCCGCCTCACCGGCTCGCGACGACGACGCGGGCCACGATCGGCTGACCGCGGCGCGAAAACAGGCGAACGCGCTCCCCGAGGTCTCCGCCGCGCACCAGCAGGCTAAAGCCGACCGGGCGCTCGCCCAGAAAGCCCGGGCCGACTACC
>CAIRWP010000231.1 GCA_903882335.1 uncultured Opitutia bacterium
GAAGCGCGCGATCAGGCGCACGGCCTTACCCGGACGGCGGTTCGCCTCGTGCGCCAGCACGGGGACGCCGGCGAGGCGGGCGGCGAGCGCGGGCCCGACGCTCATGAACCCGCCGAAGCACACGAGGGCGTCGGGCTTGAACTCGCGCAGCAGCGCGCGCGCCGACCAGACGGCCCCGAGGAGCGCGGGGAAGAAGCGGAGCTTGTTAAGCAGGCCCGGCCCGAAGCCGCGGCCGCGACCGGGTACGAAGCGCAGCCGGGGGTAGTTCGCCGTCATCCGCGCGTCGACGGCCTTGCTGCTCACGATGAGCAGGCACTCGTGGCCTTCGTCCGTCAGCCGCTGGGCCAAGGCGATCCCGGGGGCGAGGTGGCCGCCAGTGCCTCCGCAGGCGAGCAGGACGCGGCTCATGCGCGCGCCTCCCTCGGCGTGAACACCGGACGGGACGCTTCCCGGATACAGTTAAGGACGAGGCCCACCATGCAGGCCATGACGACGAGGTTCGTGCCGCCGTAGCTAAGGAACGGCAGGGAGATGCCCTTGGTGGGCAGGAGCCCCGTGACGACGCCCATGTTCACGAGCGCCTGGATGACGAGGAAGAGCAAGGCGCCCAGGCCGACGTTGAGGCGGTAGAGGTCCGCGGAGTGGCGCAGCGCCCGGTAGCCGAGCGTGAAGATGACGAGGTAGGTGAGCGCGACGAGGCTGGTGGCGACGAGACCGTACTCCTCGCCGATACCGGCGAGGACGAAGTCGGTGTGCGCTTCCGGCAGGTAGGCGCGGCTCTGCAGGCCGAAACCGGCGCCCGCTCCGGTGAGCCCGCCGACGCCGAAGCCCATCATGCCCTCGAACAGCTGGTAGGCCTCGTCGCCGCGGTTCTGCCACGGGTCGATGAAGGAGACGAAGCGACGGAGCCGGTTGGGCCAGTTGAGGATGAGGATGGTCAGGGCCGTCGCGCCCAGCAGGAGGGTCGGGAGGACGTACTGCCAGCGCACGCCGGAAATGAACATCATGACGCCGCCGACCGCGATGCAGAGCAGGATCGTACCGAGGTCGGGCCCCAGGGCGATGAAACCGGCGATGGTGAGCACCACGGCGAGCGGCTTGAGGAAACCTTCGCGGCAATCGCGCCAGCCGGCGGGCGTGAACACGAAAGGCTCGCGGGCGGAGAACTGCCAGATACGGAAGCGGGGCTCCAGCGTGCGGCGCTGCATACGCGCGAGGAGGTCGGAGAGCACGATCACGAGCGCGAGCTTGCCCAGGTCCGACGCCTGGAGGCGGATGAACCCCAGGTCGATCCAGCGCCACGAGCCGTTCACGGACACGCCGATCCCGGGGATGCGGGCCGCGAGCATGGCGCCGAGCGCGCCGGCGAAGATCCACCACCGGAACTCGCGCACGCGCTCGAGGTTGAGGCGGTAGCAGAGGAAGCCGGCGACCAGGGCGACCACGAGGTAGGCCGCCTGGCGCTCGAACGCGAAGGTGCGGTTGCTGGACGAGAGCGAGATGCCCGCGCTGTACTGCACCACGAGCCCGAAGACGGCGAGGCCCACGGCCAGCAAGGCGATCCACAAGGCCTGCCCGGCGAGGGCGCCGGGCGGCTCCTGTCTGACCTTGATGACCATGCGCGCGGACGGGACGAAGGGTTACTTCTTGACCGGAGCGGTCGGGGCGGCGGGGGCGGCCTCGGTCGCGGCGGGGGCCGGCGTCGTCGAGAGGCGCAGAGGCGTCAGCTCCACCGCGGGCGCGGCCGGGGTGCGGACCGGGGCGGTGGTCGGGCGGGTCGTGGTCGCGGCGGGCTTGGCGGAAACAGTGCCGGGACCCGGGATCTTCAGCTTCTGGCCGATCTGCACGATGGCGTTCAGCGGGAGGCCGTTGGCGGCGGCGAGGTCCTTGAGCGCAACTTTCTCGCGCATCGCGATGGTCGTGAGGTTCTCGCCCTTCACCGCGACATGGACGCCGCCCGCGCCGACAGCGGCAATCGGGGTGACCTTCGTCGGCGCCGGGGTCGCGATCCGGCCGGTGGTCAGGACGGGCGCAGGCGCGGCGGTCGCGACCGGGAGGCCGGCCACGGGCGCGGCGACGCCGGACGAGCCGGCGGCGCGGCCGCCGGCGGCGTAGGCGACGGGCGCGCCATCGGTCTCGAGACCGGTGGTGCTGCGGCAGCCGTTGACGCCGACGAGGACGGCGATGACGCAGAGGTGCAGGAGCACGACGGCGGTGACAGTGACGAGGGGACGCATGGTGACTTGGTGTTGGTTTGGGTTTTAGGTTTTGGTTTCTAGGTAGAAAGTCGGGGGAAGGGGCTCAGGCCCGGTTGGCCAGGGCGAGCGCGGCGCGCTCGAAGACGGTGCCGCGCTCCGCGTAGCCGTGGAACTGGTCGAAACTCGAGAAGCCCGGGCTGAGGAGGATGGCGGTCGGACCGTGCGCGTCCTTGCCGGCCGCGACGACGGCGTCCTGGAGGCCGGCGAAGCACCGGGCCGGGCGGCCGAGTTCCGCGAGGTGGCGCTGGAGTTCGGGACCGGTCTCGCCGATGAGGTAGGCGGCCTCGATGCGGGGGGCGAGCCGCTCGGCGAAGCGACGGAGGTCCCCGCCCTTCCACTTGCCGCCGCCGATCCAGCGGACCGGGACCTGGAACTGCTCGAGGGCCGCGTACACGGCGTGGAAGTTGGTCCCCTTCGAATCGTTCCAATACTCGACGCCCTGGGCCTCGGCCACCTTGCGGAGGCGATGCGGGGCGGCGCGGAAGAGGCGGGCGGATTCCTCGAGGGAACGCATGGGCAGTCCCTTGGCCTGCCAGTAACGGGCGGCGAGCGCCCAGTTCTCCCGCTGCGGCCAGGCCTCGAAGATGGAACCGGCGGGCACGCGGTCGGCGACCTCCGCACGCGTGGCGACGAGGGCCTCGGCCGGCAGGTCGATCCCGAAGCGGCGGGCATACTCGACGACGGATTCGCCGACGACGAGGACGCCGCCGGGCGGCAGACGCTCGATGAGCCGGAACTTCGCCCGGAAATAACTCTCGAGCTCGCCATGGCGGTCGAGGTGATCCTCGTCGAAGTTGATCCAGAGCACGGCCTCGGGCGAAAAGTGCCGCAGGTCCTCGGCCTGGAACGAGCTGACCTCGACGACCGCGAGGAAGGCCCCGTTGGAGACGGTGGCGTGCAGCGCCGTGAACGGTAGGCCGACGTTCCCGCAGGCGATGGCGTCCTGACCCGCGCGCTTATGGGCGAAGGAGAGGAACTCGGTCAAGGTGGTCTTGCCGTTGGTGCCGGTGATCGCGATGGCCGGGCCGCTCCAGAGCAGCGCGCCAAAGTCGAGTTCCGCGAGGCACTGCAGCCCGGCGCGCCGGGCGGCGAGGAGCCACGGGTGGGACTGCGCGAAGCCCGGGCTGTAGACCACGAGGTCGTGGCGGGCGGCCTCGTCGGGGCCGAAGACGGCGTTCCCGCCCTGCGCGTCGTAGACCACCGAGGCGAAGCCCGCGGCGCCGAGGGTGTCGGCGACGGCGCGCCCGCTGACGCCCGCGCCGAGGATGGCGGCCGGCCGCGCGAGGCGGCGCCGAAGGCTGTCGGGGAAGTCGCTCATCGCAGCTTCAGGGAGAGCAGGCCGAGGAGGCCGCAGAGGAAGGAGAGGATCCAGAAACGGGCGACGACCTTGGTCGCGGGCCAGCCCTTCTTCTGGAAGTGATGGTGGATCGGCGTCATCAGGAACAGGCGCCGCCCGCCCGTGCGCTTGAAGTAGGCCACCTGTAGGAGCACTGACGTCGCCTCGAGGACGAAGACGCCGCCGACGATCGCGAGGAGGAACGGCTGGTGCATGAGGCAGGCCACGGCCCCGAGCGCGCCCCCGATGCCGAGCGCGCCGACGTCGCCCATGTAAATCTCCGCCGGCGCGGCGTTGTGCCAGAGGAAGACGACGCCGCCGCCCACGAGGGCCGCGCAGAACACGGCCAGCTCGCCGGCGCCGGCCACTGGGCTGATCCGCAGGTAACCGGCGAAGACGGCGTGGCCCGCGAGGTAGGCGACGGCGCCGAGGATCAGCGTGGTGATCAGCACGCAGCCGATGGCGAGGCCGTCCAGGCCGTCGGTGAGGTTCACGGCGTTGGAGCAGCCGACGCAGACGAGGATGAAGAAGAGCGCGGCCACCGCGAGGCAGGCGGCCAGCGGCCAGCCGAACGAATGGGCCGACCACAGCGGGGCCTTCAGCACCGGCGCCCAGATCTCGCAGAAGCTCTCGCGGTACGCCGGGTCGAGCAGGACGATGCCGACGGCGAGCAGGGCGACGAGCCCCTGCCCCGCCAGTTTCTGGCGCGCGCTGATGCCGTCGGAACTGCCGTGGCGGACCTTCAGCCAATCGTCGACGAAACCGACGAGCCCCATGCCGACGAGCGACCAGAGGGAGGCCAGCACGAGGACGTTGGGGCGCGCCCAGAGCAGGACCGCGGGGATCATGGCGGCGCCGATGAGCAGTCCGCCCATCGTCGGGACCTTGCCGCCCTCCTTGGCCAGTTCACCCATGAGCGCCTGGGAGCGCTCCGGCTGGCGGAGCCGCGAGAGGGCGCGGATGATCGGGCCGGAAAGTAGCAGGCCCAAGGCGAGCGCAGTGAACCCGGCGAGGATCGCACGGACGGAGATGTACTCGAAGAGCCGGAACGGGCCCCAGAAGGATTCGAGGTTCTTGAGTAGGTAAAGCATGGCCTAGTGGAACGTCAGTTGCGCGGCGAGCGCGGTGGGCAGGGCGCGCTCCAGCGCGAAGGAGCGGCTGCCCTTGACGAAGACGAAACCGGCGTGCGCCGCGAGGGCGGCGCGCACCGCGTCGAGCGTGCCGGCGGCGACGCGGGGACCCGCGCCGACGGGCAGGCCGGCGAGCAGCTGGGCGGCGTCGCCACCAAAGGCGACCACGGCATCGTCCGCGCGGACGGGCAGTTCGGCGCCGCACCCGCGGTGCAGCGCGGCGGAATCCGCGCCGAGTTCGGCCATGCCGCCCAGGACCCAGAGACGCGGGCGGGCGTCGGCGGCGCTGAGACGATCGAAGCAGCGGGCGGCGTCGAGCAAGGAAGCCGGGCTGGAGTTGTAGCAGTCGACGTAGAAGGTACGGGCGCCGTCCGCATGCATGCTGCCCCGCCCCACCGGCGGGGACCAGGCGACGAGCGCCGCCCGCAGGGCCGGGAGATCGGCGCCCACCGCGCGCGCCGCGAGGATCGCCAACGCGGCGTTACGCGCGAGCCCGTCCGAGACCGGGCCGAGCGGGAAGGTTTCGCCGTCGAGGCGCAGGACGCGCCGGCCGGCTTCCTCGCCGAGGCTCGCCTCGACCAGGCGCGCGGGGCGGACGGCCGGGGCCGGCTCGCCGGCGAAACGCACGGCGACGCAGCGGTCCGCCTGGACGGCGAAGTCCGGCCAGGCCAGCAAGGAGGCGGGCAGGATCGCGCGACCGCCCTCGGCCAAGGCGGCCACCAAGGTCGCCTTCTCGCGGGCCACGCCGGCGAGCGACCCCACGCCCTCCAGGTGCACGGCCGCGACGGCGGTGATGATCGCCACGTCGGGGCGGAGGATCGCCGCGCTCACGCCCAGCTCGCCCGGCACGCTCATCCCGGCCTCGATGACCGCATAGCGATGCCGCGTCGGCTCGAGCCGCAGCAGCATCAGCGGGACGCCGAGCAGGTTGTTGAGGTTGGCCTCGGTGACGAAAGCGGTCGGGCCGAGCAGCGCCCCGAGGAGGTCCTTCGTGGAAGTCTTGCCGACGCTGCCCGTGACACCGACCACGGGACCGGGGAAGCGGCGGCGCCAGGCGCCGGCGGCGGCGCGCAAGGCGGCCGCGGCGTCGGCCACGACCAGCTGCGGGAGCGGGTCGGCGACCGGCCGGGAGACTAGGGCGCAGGCGGCGCCGCGGGCGCGCGCGGCCGGCAGGAAATCATGGCCGTCGCGGCGGTCGGTGCGGAGCGCCACGAAGGCGTCGCCGGCGCCCAGCGCGCGGGTGTCCGTGCCGAAGCCCGTGACAGCGGCGGGCGCGGTCGTCCAGCGCCCGTCGGTCCAGGCGGCGAGGTCGGCGGCGGCGAAGGTCGGCATCACGCGGCGGGCCCCCTCCGGGCGGCGAGGATCTCGCGGACGACCTGCCGGTCGTCGAACGGGACCACGGTGTCGGCGAATTCCTGGGTCGTCTCATGCCCCTTCCCCGCGATGACGACGCAATCGCCCGGACGGGCGGCGGCCAGGGCGCGGCCGATCGCCTCGCGGCGGTCGGGCACGAACTCGAGGCCGGGCAACGGCCCTAGGTCGCCGCGCATGTCGGCGAAGATCGACTCCAGGCTTTCCTTACGCGGGTTGTCGGCGGTGGCCCACGCGAGCTGGGCGAGGTCGGCGACGGCGCGGGTCATGGCGGGACGCTTACCGCGGTCGCGGTCGCCGCCGCAGCCGAAGACGCAGAGGACGCGGCCGGGCGTGATACGCCGGAGCATGCCGAGCGCGTTGCGCAAGGCGTCGTCCGTGTGGGCGTAGTCGACGAACACCGGGAAAGGCTGGCCGGCCTCGACGCGCTCCATGCGACCGGCCACGCCGGGGAAGGCGGCCACGGCGGCGGCCAGCGCCAGCGGGTCGCGCCCGAGCGCGGCGGCCATGGCCAGGGCGCACAGGACGTTGGCGACGTTGTAGTCGCCGGCCAGACCCGAGGTGAAACGCTGGGTGCGCCCCTGCCAGCGGACGGCGAAGACGGCGCCCGCGGTGTCGAGGGCGAGGTCGGTGGCGCGCAGGTCGGCGTCCGGCGAGAGGCCGAAGGTGAGCGTGGGGCCGCGGCGGCGGCAGGCCTCGGCGAGCACGCGCCCGCTCGGGTCATCGATGTTGACGACGGCCACGCCGGGCACCTCGCCGTTGCGTCCGTCGAAGAGCGCGGCCTTGGCCTCGAGGTAGGCGGACATGTCGCCGTGGTAATCGATGTGGTCACGCGTCAGGTTGGTGAAGGCCGCCACGTCGAAGCGGAA
>CAIRWP010000232.1 GCA_903882335.1 uncultured Opitutia bacterium
ACCTCTACCCCGCGCAGGCCACCGCCGCGACGCGCGCCTACGTGATCGTCGGCCACTGCTGCGAATCCGGCGACCTCATCAGCTGCGCGCCGGGCGAGCCCGAGACGCTCGCCACCCGCGACCTGCCCGAGGCCCGGCCCGGCGACCTCTGCGTCATCGGCGGTGCTGGCGCCTACTGCGCGGGCATGAGCACGAAGAACTACAATTCGTTCCCCGAGGCGCCCGAGGTCCTGTTGCGTCGCGACGGGAGCGTCGCGCTGATCCGCCGCCGCCAGTCGCTCGAGCAGATCCTGGAGAACGAGCTGCCCGTCGAGGGCCTCTGACCGTGGCGTTGGTCTCGCCGCCCCTGGGCGCCACCGTGCCCGCGTCGCCCCACGCGACCGTCGTCAGCCTGCCCACGCTGGCCGACGTCGAAGGTTACGAGCGCAAGGATCCGGCGACGCTCCGCCATATCACCGTCGGCTACCCGCGCTTCGTCCGCAACCGGCTCGTCGGCGAGGCCGCCGCGCGCGCCGCCGCCGCGCTCGGGCGGACCGGCGAACTATTCCCGCTCGTCTCTCGCGTCGCGGCGCTCGCGTGGGCCGCGCGCGCCGGGGCCGCGGTGAGCTCGCTCGACGAGGTCGGCGATTGGGTCCTGCTGACGACGCCGCCGGGCGACGCCGCGGCGCGCTTCGCGAAATTCGTGCAGCATACGGGCATCCTCATCTCCTCGCGCCAGGCCGACGCTTACCTCGCGCCGGAGCGTCGTCACGTGGGGGCGCCGCCGGCGCCCGTGCAGGCCGCCCTCGCGCCTTACCTCGCCGGCGTCGCGCCCGCCGACCTCCTGCTCGCGACTTCCGGTATGAACGCCGCGGCCGCCGCGATCGCCGCGATTGACGCGGTGCAGCGCCCGCGCGGTCGCCGCGCCTGGATCCAGCTCGGCTGGCTTTACGTCGATTCGACCCGCCTACTCGAGAAGGCCGCGGACGCCCCGCATTATTTCATCGCCGACGTCCGCGACCTCGCCGCGGTGGAGCGGCTCCTCGCCGCCGGGGACGTCGCGGGCGTCTTGACCGAGCTCCCGAACAACCCGCAGCTGGAGACGGCGGATGTCCCGGCGTTGCGCGCGCTCTGCGACCGCTACGGTGCGCGCCTCCTGCTCGACCCGAGCTCCGTCGGGCTCGCCACCGTCGACGTCCTGCCCTGGGCCGACATCCTTTGCTGTAGCCTCACTAAGTACGCGGCGGCCGAAGGCGATGTCATGGCGGGCGTGCTCGCCGTCAACCCGTCGCGCCCGGATGCCGCCGCGCTCCTCGCCGCGGCCCGCGAACACCTGGCGCCGCTGCACCCGCTGGACACTGCGGCGCTCGCCGCGCAGGTCGGCCGGCTCGGCGAGGTGACGGCCCGCTTGTCCGCGACCGCCGCGGAGATCGCGCGCCGGTTCGCCGCGCATCCCGCGGTCGCGCGCGTGCGCACGGCCGACACCGGCCCGACCGCCGCCGCGTTCCGCGCCCTCCGTCGTCCCGGCGCGGGCGCGGGCGCCCTCATCACCATCGAGCTCCGCGGGGAGATGCGGCGCGTCTACGATCGCCTGCGCGTCGTGAAGGGTCCGAGCTTCGGCCTCCGGTGCACCTTGACCACGCCCTTCCTCTGGCTCGCGCACTTTGACCAGGTCACGACCGAGGCCGGGCGCGCGGAGATCCGCGCGGCCGGCCTGGATCCCGACCTCCTCCGCGTCTCGGTGGGCGCCGAGCCGCCGGAGGAGATCTGGGCGGCGTTCGCGGAGGCGCTGGGCTGAGGCGTCCGCTCAGCCTTCCTCCTCGTCGTCCGGCTGGTCGGGTTCCTCGCGGGCGGCCTGCTTCCGCGGCGCCGCGGCCTTGCGGGCTTCGCGCGCCTTGACCATGCGTTCGCGGAACGCGGCCTTCTCCTTCTCGAGCAGGCCTGCCGCCTCTGGGTCGACCTTGCCGAGTCCCTCGGCGAAGGCCTTGCGGTAAGCCTCCTCGGACTCGGTCGCGCGCTTGTTCGCCGTCCGGTAGTCGGCCCGGGCTTTCTGGGCGAGCGCCCGGTCGGCTTTAGCCTGCTGGTGCGCGGCGGAGACCTCGGGGAGCGCGTTCGCCTGTTTTCGCGCCGCGGTCAGCCGATCGTGGCCCGCGTCGTCGTCGCGAGCCGGTG
>CAIRWP010000233.1 GCA_903882335.1 uncultured Opitutia bacterium
CACCGCGCTCGTCGGCGGCGCCACCAAGCTGGGCGCGGCGCTCGAGGCCTACGCGGGCAAGACCGCCTCGTTCCGACCCAAGGCCGACCTCTCCGGGCCGGGGGCGCCTTTCCTCCGGGTCGAGGTGGACCTCGAGCTGCTGAAGATGGAGGACCCCAACGGTCTGCGCCGCGGTACCCTCACGCTCGGCGAGACCGGTCCGAACCTCGTGACGACCCTCGACGGACAGGCGACGAGCGAGGGCAAGGCGGCGCAGGTGGCCAGCCAGATCAAGGGCATGGCGGGCTTGATCAGCCTTGGCCTCATGGACGAGGCGAACAAGACGGCGGACCAGCTCGCCGCCCAGCGGGCCATGCTGGAACTGCTCCAATCGCTCAAGGCCGAGGCCAAGGGCGACCATGCGATCTTCGCGCTTTCCTACGACGCCGAGAAGGCGGCCATGGGGATCGTCAAGGCGGTCGTGGCTGAGAAGGTCAAGGCGACGGTCGGCAAGTGAGCGCCCCGCGCCACCTGCAAGCCGGCCGGCTCGCGGTGGAGATCCACCCGGACCGGGCGGCGCTGGGCCGGGTCGCCGGCCGGGCGGTCGCCCGCCACCTGCGGGAACTGCTGGCGCGCCAAGGCTCCGCGCGCGTCATCTTCGCCTGCGCGCCGTCGCAGGACGAGTTCCTCGCCGCGCTGATCGCAGCCTCGCGGTCGGCGGAGCTCGGCTTCGACTGGGCCGGCGTGACGGCCTTCCACATGGATGACTACGTCGGCTTCGCGGCCGACCACCCGCAGAGTTTCCGCCGCTACCTGCGCGCGCACCTGCTCGACCACGTCGCGGTCGGCGCGTTCCACCCGCTGCCGGCCGAGCTGCCGCCCGCGGTCGCGTGCGCGCGCTACGCGGCCCTGCTGGCGGCGGCGCCGATCGACCTCATCTGCCTCGGCATCGGCGAGAACGGCCACCTGGCGTTCAACGACCCGCCGGTGGCGGACTTCGCCGACCCGGTGAGCGTGAAGGTCGTGGCGCTCGACGACGCGTGCCGCCGGCAACAGGTAAACGACGGCTGCTTCCCGACGCTGGCCGACGTCCCGACGCACGCCCTGACCCTGACGTTGCCGGTCTTCCGCGACGCGCGCCGCCTGAGCGCGCACGTGCCGGGACCGCGCAAGGCCGCGGCGGTCCGCGCGACGCTCCACGACCCGCGGGGAACGGCCTGCCCGGCGACGCTCCTGCGCGACCACCCGGACGCGACGCTTTACATCGACGAGGCGGCCGCGGCCGACCTGCGATGAGCCCGCGGCGACGTTCCTGGATCATCGCGGCGGCGCTGGTGGTGCTCGGCAGCCTCGGGGCCTGGCTGCTGCGCCCCGGCGAGACGCGCCTCAACGTCGGCTCCGAGCACGCCGTCTTCGGCCTGCTCCGGACGGAGGCGGCGCAGGCCGCCGGGAGTTCCCGCGCGGTCCGCAGCGTACTGGCGCAGGTCGCGCCGCTGCCGACGCGGAACGGCCTGCGCACGGCCCTGCTCCGCGCGGACGCGGCCGAACTCCACCTCGGCTTCGGTTTCGCGGAGCCGGCCTTCGCGGTCGTCCCAGGCGACGCGCCCCGGCCCGCCACCCCCGCGGTCCTGCCGCGCGTGGCCCGGGAACTGCTCGACGCCACGCCGGGCGGCTACCTGGTCGTGCGCACGGAACGCCCCGCCGACCTCGTGGCCACCGGCCGCCGGCGCGCCTGGTTCGGCGGCGAGGTCGCGGCCATCGCGACCCGCGCCCGGGCGGTGACCGTCGCCGTCGGCGAAGGCGGCTTCCCGCGGCAGGCGATCGCCGTGTTTTATTTTGAATATGAATCAGGCGCGGCGGCGGAGGCGGCGCTGCGGTCCCTGACCACGGCCCGGCCGGGCGGGGCGGTCGCGTTCACCCTGCCGCCGGGGGCCGAGGACGCCGCGCGAAAGCACGCGGCCGTGGCGCTGCGCTACGAGGTCGCGGTGATGCTGGTCGAGCAGGCCGCGGCGGGCCGCTGAGGTCAGGCCGGCTCCAAGGTGCCGTCGGCCTTGAGCCGGCGGTAATAGCAACCCGAGCGGGTCTTGCCGTCCTGCTTGGTGTGGCAGGCGCCCTGCCCCGCCGGCCGGACCTTGTAGAGGATCGAGTTCTGCTCGCAGTTGACGCGGACCTCGAGGAGCTCGAGGAAATCGCCCGAGGTCAGGCCCTTGATCCAAAGTTCGTTGCGGGAGGTGCTCCAGAAGGTGGCCTTCTTTTCCCGGAGGGCGGTCTGGAGGGCCAGCTCGTTGACATAACCGAGGATGAGGACCTCGCCGGTCCGGGCGTCCTGGGCGACGGCGGGAATCACATCGGCCGCACCGGAGGCGATTTTCCGCAGTTTTTTGAAGTCCAGACGCAGACTGGAGCCTTCCTCGAGTTCTTGATCGGCCATGAACCACTTTGGCAGGGTCGTTCCTGCTCATTCAAGGCTGGAATAAAGGGCCATTTTTCCCTAACCGATATGGACCATGTCGCTCAATAACTCCGCAGACCTTTCCCGCGCCGCGACCGAAGCCCGCGGCCTGGCCATGGACGCCGTCGCCGCCTGCCACTCGGGCCACCTCGGCCTCCCCCTCGGCGCCGCCGAAATCGGCTCGGTCCTCTACGGCAATTTCCTCCGCCACGACCCGGCCGCCCCGGCCTGGGTCAACCGCGACCGCTTCGTCCTCTCCGCCGGCCACGGCTCGATGTTCATCTACGGCTGGCTGCACCTCGCCGGCTTCGACCTGCCGCTCCAGGAAGTGAAGAACTTCCGCAAGTTGCACTCCAAGACCCCGGGCCACCCCGAGTTCGGCGAGACCGTCGGCGTCGAAGCCACCACCGGCCCGCTCGGTCAGGGCACCGGCAACATCGTCGGCATGGCCGTGGCCGCCAAGATGGCCGCCGCCCACTTCAACACCCCCGAGCACAAGATCTTCGACCACCTCGTGGTCGGCCTCGCCGGCGACGGTTGCCTCCAGGAAGGCATCTCGCAGGAAGCCGCGTCGTTCGCCGGCCGCTTCGGCCTCGATAACCTCATCATGCTTTACGATTCCAACGACGTCACCCTCGACGCGCTGGCCTCCAAGACGCAGAACGAGGACACCGCCAAGCGCTACGAAGCCGCCAACTGGGAAGTCTTCACCGTCAAGCAGGGCAACGAGCTCGCCCCGATCGCCGCGGCCTTGGAACAGGCCCGCGCGAGCAAGAACGGCAAGCCGAAGCTGATCATCTGCAAGACCGTCATCGGCAAGGGCATCCCCGAGGTCCAGGGCACCGCGAAGGGCCACGGCGAAGCCGGCGTGAAGTTCGTCGACGCCTCCCGCCAGGCCCTGGGCCTGCCGGAGGAGAAGTTCTACGTCTCCCCCGAGACCCGCGCGTTCTTCAACGCCCGTAAGGCCCAGCAGGCCGCCGCGCATGCCGCCTGGCAGCAGACCTTCGCCGCCTGGTCCAAGGCGAACCCTGAGAAGGCCACCCTCCTCGCGAAGGCGCAGAAGGGCGACCACGGCGACGTCCAGTCCCTCCTCGCCGCCATCCCGGAGTTCGGCAAGAACGCCCTCGCCACCCGCGTCTCCGGCGAAGCCTGCATCAACGCCGTCGCCAAGGCCTCCCCGCTCGTGCTCTCCGGCTCGGCCGACCTTCACGGCTCGACCAAGAACTACATCAAGGATGTGGGCGACTTCGACGTCGCGACGCCCGGTGGCCGTAACCTCTACTTCGGTATCCGCGAGCACGTGATGGGCGCCATCCTCAACGGCATCGCCTACCACGGCGTGTTCAAGGGCTCCGGGGCGACGTTCCTAACGTTCTCCGACTACCTCCGCCCGTCGATCCGCGTCGCGGCCCTCGCCAAGCTCCAGGCCTTCTACATCTTCACGCACGACTCCGTCGGCGTC
>CAIRWP010000234.1 GCA_903882335.1 uncultured Opitutia bacterium
AAGAGGAGAGCTTCAATCTTACCCCGCGTTTCCTCGCCCAGATCACGAACGAGAAGAAGCTCATCGACTCCGTCCTGCCGCTCGTGCGCTGGCACGGTCAGCCGTATTACCTGCACAAGGCCGGCGCCGGTGACGCCGCCGTCCGCCGCCTCGCCAACAAGGTCGTCCGTATCGACCGCCTCTGCCGCGTGGACCTGGCCGATCGACGTGGACGTGGCACCGCGAGTATGCATGGCCCCTCCCCGCATGGCGAATGGCTAGCCGAACGCGCCGCCGCCCTGCAGGTCGCCTCGACCGCCCCCAAGAAGATCGTCCTCGGCCGACACCTCATCGCGATGGGGCATAAGCCGGCCGGCTGGTTCTCGCAGGTGCTCGACGAGGCCTTCGAAGCCCAGTTGGACGGCGTCTTCGGCGATGAAGCCGGCGGCCTCGCTTGGCTCACGGAACGTATGACGAAGGGTGTTGTCTGATTTTTATGGCTTCCCGCACCGAAGGTTTGTCCCCCCTGCTCACCGCCGCTCCGGATTGGAGCGCCGTCCTGGCGCACGTCGCGAAGGGCTTCGATTGCGCGACCGGCACGATCCATCGCACCGACCCGGCGACGGGCTTGCTGCGCTTGGTCGCCCATCAAGGGATCCCGCCGCAGGTCCTGCCGATGCTCTTGCCCAAGATCGACGCGATCCCGTTCGGCAAGGGTATCGCCGGCTGCGCCGCGGAGCGCAAGGACGCGGTCCAACTTTGCAATTTGCAGGAGGATCTCGGTGGCGTCGCCAAGCCCGAGGCTCGGAAGACCAATGTCCAAGGCGCCCTCGCCGTACCGATTCTCGGAGGGCAGGGCCAGGTGTGGGGCGTCCTCGGCGTCGGTAAGATGGCACCCTATGATTTCACCGAGGCGGAGATTGCCGACCTGAAGGCCTGCGCGGCCTTGATCGCGGGTAAACTCTGATTCGTCGATAGGGGTTTAGCCCTAGTAATCATTGGGTAATCATCACTAGGTTCGCAGGTTCGACAGTGACCTGCTGGGTTCGCTGAATGGTCTCATGCGAACCCTCCGACACCTCCTCCAGTTACTCTCTAATTCCCTCCGGCCCTGCCTCGCCCTCGTCTGCTTGAGCTCCGCCGCTTTCGGTGTCGTGGCTCGCAACGACATCGAGGTGGTGGAGGTTGCCGGCGGGGTGGTCCAGGTGGACGACCGCGGGGTGACCACGCTCAGCGAGGCGGGCGCTAAGATCCGTCGTAAGGCGAAGGTTCGCGTGGGGGCGGAAGGCCGGTTGGTCCTGGCCCTTTCGAATGGTGCCCGCGTCCTCGTCGGCCCTAACTCCCAGTTCGTCGTCCAGGCTTTCGTGGATAGCCCGAGCAAAGGCTCGCTCGTCGATCTCCGACCGGAGTTCGGCCGTTACACCATCGCTTTGCCTCGGCAGGGCCCTGGAGATGTTTTCGTGGTGCGTTCTTCCGAGGGTGATCAGCACCTCAAAACCCGCGGTCTCTATCAACTAAACATCGCGCAGGGCTCCGCCGCTCAACAGTTCGTCTGTCTCGCCGGGGAAGTGCTGTTCACGCCGGTTGCATCAACTTCCGGTCCCGTTCGCGTGAAGACCGGAGAGCAGTTGAGCCTGGCGAGTTCCGGCGAGGCCCTGACGACTTCGATCGAACCCATGAACGCCGCCGGCCGACGGGCCATCGTCGAGCAGCTGGCTTATGAGCGCGAATTCACGGTCTACCCCTTGGAGCAAAACCCGACGTCGACCGATGTCAGCAAGGCGGTGGGTGGTGGGTCCACCGCCCCGTTGAGCGCTGTGCTCGCCAGTATTGAAGACGTCGTGGAGCGGCAGACCCAGACCAACCCTTCGCCTACGGGCGGCTGAGGGCTTGGCCGGTGGGCGAGCCTGGGTGGCGAAGTAAACCAGCGGGCGTACCTTCATAAACGAGCTGGCCGCCTTTGGCGCCACCCTCTGGTCCGAGTTCCATTACCCAGTCCGCCGCCCGGATGACGTCGGGGTGGTGTTCGATCACGACCAGTGTCGCGCCCGCGTCCCGCAGACGACCGAGCAGGGCGAGCAATTTGGCGATGTCGTCCCAGTGCAGCCCCGTCGTCGGCTCATCCAAAACGTAGAGTCTCCCGGTGTGGTCGCGACGGGCCAGTTCAGCAGCGAGTTTGAGTCGTTGGGCCTCGCCGCCGGAGAGCGTGTTGGCTGGCTGTCCGAGTTTCAGGTAGCCAAGGCCGACTTCCTCCAGGGTGCGGAGTTTCTCGGCCAAGCGGGGCTGGGCCCGGAAGAACTCGGCCGCGTCCTTCACCGTCAAATCGAGCGCCTCCGCGATGCTCAGCCCCTTGAAGCGGACCTCGAGGGTCTCGCGGTTGAACCGTCGGCCGGCGCAGCTGGGGCATTCGACGAACGCTTCGCCGAGGAACTGCATGTCCAAGGCGACGGAGCCTTCGCCGGCGCAGGTCTCGCATCGACCCCCGCGCACATTGAAGCTGAATCGACCGGAGGCATAGCCGCGGGCCTTGGCGAGGGGCAGGGAGGACCACAGGTCGCGCAGGAGGTCCATGATGCCCGTGAAAGTCGCCGGGTTGGAGCGCGGGGTCCGTCCGATCGGTTCCTGGTCGACGGCGGTGAAAGCCTGGAGTTGGTCGAGGCCATCGATACCGGTGTGGCGTCCGGGCACGACCTTCGCCCCGTTGATTTTCCGGGCTGCCGCCGCGGAGAGGACGTCGATCGCCAGCGTGCTTTTGCCGGATCCGGAGACCCCGCACACCACGGTGAGGTTGCCCAAGGGAAAGCGGGCCTCCACTTGCTTGAGGTTATTCTCGGTGGCACCGCGGACCGTCAGGAATTTCTTTCCGACGGGTTTCGGAAGCAGGCACGAGGTCAAGTCCGCCCGGCCCGAGAGGTAGGCGCCCGTGCGCGAGGTCGGGTCGGCTTGGCAGGCGGCCGGCGTCCCGGCGAAGACCACGCGGCCGCCGTCGACCCCGGCCCCCGGCCCCATCTCCAGGAGGTGGTCCGCCGCCAGCATCATGTCCCGGTCGTGCTCGACCACCACGACGGTGTTGCCGAGGTCGCGCAACCCGTGGATCGAGCCGATCAGCCGAAGGTGGTCGGCCGGGTGTAGGCCGATGCTCGGTTCGTCGAGCACGTAGGTCACCCCGACTAGGCCCAGACCGAGTTGCGTCGCCAGCCGCACGCGCTGGGCTTCGCCCCCGGAGAGGGTCGCGGCCTCGCGCTCCAAGGTCAGGTAGTTCA
>CAIRWP010000235.1 GCA_903882335.1 uncultured Opitutia bacterium
AATCCCTCCCTCTCCGCCCGAAGGGTGGGGAGGGAGGGATGAGAACTTGTTCGGTGAGCCCGCAGGGCGAACAGGCAATGCCGCAGGCATTGGGCCGTCAGGCCCGGAGCGCAGCGTAGTCAATCCCTCCCTCTCCGCGCGTAAGCGCGAGAGGAAGGGATGAAGACTGTGACTACCCCAATCCGTTATTCCGCAGGTGAGACGCACCTAGCTAGTGCATGAGCTCTCTAGCCTCAGAGTCGGCGGCTATCGATTAGACTGATAGGGCGCATCGGTTTTATCGACATACGCTACGATCGGCGGTGTGGTACACTTTGTGCAATGAACTTTGCGCCGGCTTTCGCTGCCGATGCACGTTCTGAAAGCTTAATAGTTAATTTCACTTCATCCCCCAGACCCAACCCAAATAATAAACTATGTCAAAACCCTCAGCAGCATTCGTCGGAGCCTCATGGCTGGCTCTCATTGTCGGTTCGCTTGGCTACTTAATCGGACTTTGGCGCGCAGACGCCAAGGACATGCTCCTTAACGAAAAAGGGTTTTATTTCGTCGTGCTCATGTTCGGCCTTTTTTCCGTGGTCTCCTTGCAGAAGAGCGTCAGAGACCGCTTGGATAACATCCCCGTCAGTGATATTTATTACGGAATCTGTTGGGGTGCGACGTTTATGTCCATTCTCTTACTCGTGGTCGGCTTATGGAATGCAAGTATCCTCCCTAGCGAAAAAGGCTATTACGCGTTCTCCTTCATGTTTGCCCTTTTCGGTGCGGTCGCCGTTCAAAAGAATACCCGCGACGGCGCTTAACTGCGTCAGTGTCCGCGGCAGTGGCCGCGGCTGAATACTCTAGAGGCGGTGTGCGCAGGCACACTGCCTCTCGTTTTTGGGAGTTAAGCTGACGGCTAGAGGCCAGGAGCACAGGTCCCCCTTGCGGGTTATCTTGGCGTGGGCACATGGAGCCTATGCCTAAAAAGAAGAACTTCCCAAAGACTCTACCCGCCGCGGTCGCGTATTGCCTGAAGACCTTGAACGTCGGGACACTCAAGGAAATCGCGCTGCTGGAGGCCATGGGCGCCTGGCACCCCGACGATGCGTCCGCCCCGATTCTCGAAGCCTTGGTCGCCTACTTGCGCAAGCACAAGGACTGGAAGCTCCGCCGTCGGCTGCTTCGGGCGGCGAAGCCGGACTCAGCCCCCTGATCTCGGGCTAACCCTCGCTAGGAGCCTTTCCCCTTGTCAGGGGTGGGGGTGCCTTTAACTCTCATCCCATGGGCACCCCTCCCATCGGATCGGCCTTGCGGCGCGGTCGGCTCCTTGGCCGCTCGGTCTGGCTTCTCGCGGTCGCCACCCTCGCGTCGGCCGACGATTTTAGCGCCCAAGTCCGGCCGATTCTGCAGGAATCCTGCTTGGACTGTCATTCGACGAAGAAGCAAAAGGGGGACCTCGATCTGGAGCGTTTCACTTCGTTGGCTGAGGTGCAGCGTGACCCGAAGGTCTGGGAAGCGGTCGCGGAGCAGGTTGCCTCAGGGGAGATGCCGCCGAAGAAGGAGAAGCTGCTCTCGACGGCCGCGAAGAAGGTGCTGCTTGATTGGACGCATAAGACGCTCGAGGAGAGCGCCCTCGCCAACGCCGGCGACCCGGGTCCGGTCGTGCTCCGCCGTCTCTCGAATGCCGAATACACTTATGCGGTGCGTGACCTGACGGGGTTGGCCTCCCTGGACCCGGCCCGGGAGTTCCCCGTCGACGGTTCCGCCGGCGAAGGCTTCACGAATGTCGGGTCCGCGTTGGCGATGTCCCCGGGCCTCCTGGCCAAGTACCTCGACGCGGCCAAAGAAGTCGCGCAACACGCCGTACCGTTGGCCGATGGCATCGCGTTCTCCGCGAAGACGACCAAGCGCGACTGGACCAACGAGAAACTTGCCGCGATCAAGGCCTTCTACGCCCGCTACAGCGGGACGGCCAAAGGGGAGAGCCGCCTCGTGCAAGGCATCAAGGTGGACGTGACCGGCGGGGAGGGGCGCTTGCCGCTGGCCCGCTACCTCACGGCCACGTTGATGTATCGCGAGGACTTGCGCACGGGCCCGAAGTCGGTCGCGCAGTTGGCCGCGCAACTCGACCTCAACGCCAAGTACCTCGGCCAGCTCTGGGCCGTGCTCAATGACCCCAAGCCCTCGCTCTTCCTCGAACCGATCCGAGCTTCGTGGCGTCAAGCCCAGCCGGCCGACGTTCCGGCTTTGGTGGCAGCGATCAATGCTTGGCAGGGCTCGCTCAGCCGTTTCGGCGCGATCGGCCATATCGGCAAGGTCAACGGACCCGCGGGGTGGCAATTACCGGTGAATCCGATCGTCACCGCCGAGGACTTTCGGGTGGCGGTCCCCGGGGGCGCCGCGCCCAAGGCTTACCTGGTCTCGTTCGCCCTGCGCACCGATCGGCCGCCGGCCAAACTCACCTGGGGCAAGGCGCGCGTGGTGGTGAAGGGTAAGCCCGACATCGCCGTCGCCCTGCCGGCGGACACCTCCCGCGGGGTCATTGAGGTGACGCTGCCGGGCGGACTGCCCAAGGGAGCCGAATTCTTGGTCGAGTGCCGCCTGGCTAAGGATGTCAGTGAGGGGGCCTGCCTGCAAGCGAGGGTGCTGACCGCCCCGCCGCCCGCGGAGCTTTCGTTGGTCCCGACGCAAGCACCGATCAACAAGAAGAAAGGGGGCCTCTGGAGCGATGGCGAGGGCGCGATGGGCTTCGCCGCGCCGCTGCTGGCGGCGGAAGGTGGCAAGGCCCGGCAGGAGCTGCTCCGTGCGGCCCAGGAATTCCGCGAGGTGTTCCCCGTCGCGCTCTGTTATGCCCGCGTGGTGCCGGTCGACGAAGTCGTCACCCTGACCTTGTTTTACCGCGAGGACGACGTCCTGCGGCGGCTGATGTTGGACGAGGCGGCCACGGCCGAATTGGAGCGCCTCTGGGCGGAGCTCCATTTCGTGAGCCAAGACGCTTTTCAACTGGTCGAGTCGTTCGACGCTTTGTACCAATTCGCCACGCAGGACGCCAATCCCAACGCCTTCGAGCCCTTGCGTCAGCCGATCAAGCGCCGGGCCGCCGAATTCCAGCAGGAACTCCTCATCGCCGAACCCAAGCATGTCGATGCTGTCGTAGGCCTCGCCGCCGAAGCCTGGCGCCGTCCCCTCAAGGAGGGGGAGGCCGAGCAGCTGCGCGCCCTCTACCAAGATCTCCGCAAGCAGGATTTGCCGCATGACCTCGCCGTCCGCCGGCTGATTGCGCGCGTGCTGGTTTCGTCAGCCTTCCTCTATCGCGGTGAGAAGGCCGCCGCCGGTGAGAAGGCCGCGCCAGTCAACGACTGGGAACTCGCCACGCGCCTGAGCTTCTTCCTCTGGTCCTCTGCGCCTGACGCCGAACTACGTGCGCTCGCCGCCTCGGGCAAACTGCATGAGCCCGCGGTGCTCGCCGCCCAGATGCGTCGCATGGTCAAAGATGCCAAGTCCGAGCGACTTGCTCGTGAGTTCGGCTGCCAGTGGCTTCACGTGCGCGACGTCGCCACCCTCGATGAGAAGAGCGAGCGCCACTTCCCGACCTTCCTGTCCTTGCGGGGTGCGATGCAGGAGGAGGCCGAGCGCTTCCTCGCCGACTTCTTCCAACAGGATCGCCCGGTACGCTCGCTCCTCGATGCCGACCACGTGTTCGTGAACGGCCCGCTGGCCCGTCACTATGGACTCAAGCCGGTGGGCGAAGGCTGGCAGCGGATCGATGGGGTGCGGGCCCAAGGTCGCGGCGGCATCCTCGCTTTCGCCGCCACGCTCGCCAAGCAGAGCGGCGCCTCCCGCACCAGCCCCATCCTGCGCGGCAACTGGCTGAGCGAAGTTTTGCTGGGGGAGAAACTCCCCCGTCCGCCCAAGGGCGTCCCGCTCCTGCCCGAAACCGCCCCGCCGGGCCTGACCGAGCGTCAGTTGATCGCTCAGCATAGCCGCGACCCCGCGTGCGCGCGCTGCCACGTCCGCATCGACCCGTTCGGCTTCGCCTTGGAAGGCTTTGATGCCATCGGGCGGGTCCGGGCGACGGATACCACCGGCCTGGCGATCGATAACCGTGCCGTCTTGCCGGGCGGCGTGGCGGTCGATGGCTTAAACGGTCTGCGCGATTACCTCGTAACGCAACGGCGCGACGACTTCCTCCGCCAGTTCAGCCGTAAGTTGCTCGGTTATGCCCTCGGGCGGTCCGTGCAGCTTTCCGATAAGCCTCTGGTCGACGCCCTGGTCGCCCGGCTCCAGACCGGCGAAGGCCGAGTGAGTGGGGCGCTCGAACTCATCGTGCTCAGCCCGCAGTTCCGCGAGGTACGTGGCCGCGACTTCAAAACGAATCACTGATTTTATGAATAAGCACCAATTCAGCCGGCGGACTTTCCTGCGAGGGATGGGCGTGACCATGGCGTTGCCGTGGCTCGAGTCCGCCAATGTCTGGGGCGACGAGCCGAAGAAGGACCGGCCCGCCAGCGAGGCGCCGGTGCGCATCGCCACGCTCTTTTCCGGTAACGGTTTCCACTCGAAGGAATGGTGGGCGAAAGGGGAGGGCCAGGGTATGGAACTCGGCAAGGTGCTGACCCCGCTGAAGGACTTCCGGACCAAGCTGCTCTTCGTCAAGGGTCTCTACCATGAGGAGGCCCGCAAGGGGAACATCCACAGCTCGCAGACCGGCAACCTGCTCTCCGGTGCGCCCATCACCTCGGGGGGAGAGATCCGCTCCGGGACCAGTTTCGACCAGATGGTCGCGCAGACCTACGGTCGCTCGACCAAGGTGCCGAGTCTCGTGCTCGGCTGCGAACGCTCGTTCCCCGGGGTGCACAAGAATTACTCGATGCTGTACAGCTCGCACATCTCGTGGAGCTCGCCGACGACCCCGACCCCGCTGGAGATCTACCCGGCCCTCGCCTTTGATCGACTCTTCAAGGATGCCGCCGCGCCCGGCGACCGCAGCGTGCTCGACGCGGTGCTGGGTGAGGCGGGAGACCTTCGCCGTAACGTCAGCCAGACCGACCGTCAGAAGCTTGATGAGTACCTCGACTCCGTGCGCGACGTCGAGAAGCGTATCGAGTCGGCCGGTCAGCGTGGCGAGTTGCAGGGCTGGCGTCCGACGCTCGACCGCCCGGACATCAAGCGGCCCGCCGACGGTATCCCGCAGGATATCGCGGAGCACATGCGCCTCATGTGCGACATCTTGGTGCTGGGCTTTCAGACCGACACCACCCGCGTGACCACGCTCAAGCTCAACAACGATCATAGTGCGCTGCGCTTCCCCCATATCACCTCCTTGCAGCAGCCCGGCCACGGCATCGATTACATGATTCACCACCTCCTGTCGCACTCCGACGGCCAGGACTGGCTCAAGATCAACCAGTTTTTCATGGAGCAGGTCGCCTACCTTGCCCGCAAGATGGAGGCCATCCAGGAAGGCCCGCGCACGCTGCTGGATAATACCATGCTGATGCACTGTTCCAGCATGATGGCTGGGGCGAAGCACGACAACGACCAGCTCCCCGTCGTCGTGCTCGGCGGCGCCGGCGGTCGGATCAAGGGTGGCCGCGTGCTGGATTACACCGGCAAGCCCGATCGCCAACTTTGCCGCCTGTTCATGTCGCTCATGGACAAGGTTGAAGTCCGCCCGAAGACCTTCGGCGACGCTAAGCAGATGCTCCAGGAAGTCTGAGCCGGCAGGGCGAACGGACAATGCTTCGTTTAGGGCCAGGGCCAGGGCCAGGGTCAGGGCTAGGGGCACGGACAGGAAAAGCATCGGGTAGGGCTGACCGTCCCGGTCGGCCGTGTGTCTACCTGGTCTATCGCGGACGAGCAGGGACGCTCGTCCCTACCTCAACGGCAACCGAGGTAGCCGCAATCAGTTTCCTGACCCTGCCTCTCATTTGACACTGCTTCTGCCGAGGGCAGACCGACGGGCCTTCACCCATGCCCCG
>CAIRWP010000236.1 GCA_903882335.1 uncultured Opitutia bacterium
GCCAGCGCGATGCTGCTCAGGCCGGACAGCGTGCGGCCGAGGAAGCCGCGTCGATCGAGGAGGTGGCTCATTCGAGGCGGAGGAATTCGTTGGAGTTATACAGCGCGCGGGCGAAGGCGGGCAGGCCCTGCGCGGCGATGAAGCGGGCGGACTCGGCGACTTCCGCGGCGGCGGCCGGGCGCTGGAACAGTAGCTCGAAGGCGTGGGCGGCCTGCCGCGCCGGGTCATCGCCGGCCTCGCGGCGCAGTCGCGCGGCGAGGGCGTCCGCCCGTTGGAGGGAGAACCGTCCGTTGAGCAAGTTGAGCGATTGCAGCGGCGTGATCGACGCGGTGCGCTTGGGCTGAGGTTGGCCGGCGTCGGGGCAGTCGAAGGCCCCGAAGAAGTCGTCGAGCATCGCGCGCGGCTTGGTCTGGTAGACCATGCGGCGGAAGTCGCCGGGCTGGAAGACCTGCTTGGTGACGTAGACCTTCACGTAGTTGTTCATCGGCTCGAACAGGTCGAACCCGGGGCCGCCCATCGTCAGGTCGAGCTCGCCGGCGGTGGCCAGCATGGCATCGCGCAGCATCTCGGCCTCGAGGCGGCGCGGCGGGTAGCGCCAGAGGTACCTGGCCTCGGCGTCGACTGCGGCGGCGCTCGCCACGAACCGCGAAGCTTGGCGGTAGCTCCGGGAGTTGAGGATCAGCCGATGGACATGCTTCAACGACCAGCCGTGATCCATGAGTTCGGCGGCGAGGAAATCGAGCAACTCTGGGTGCGTGGGCCGGGAGCCGTTGAGGCCGAAGTCGCTCGGTGTATCCACGAGGCCGGTCCCGAAGTGGTGATGCCAGAGGCGGTTGACGATGACGCGGGCGGGCAGCGGATGCTCCTTCGACCCGATCCAGCCGGCGAGGGCTTTGCGGCGCTCGGCCTCGGGCGCATCGGCGGCGAGGCTGAGGGGCGGTCCGAAGGAGGTTAGGCCGCCCGGGGCGACGGCTTCGCGCGGTAGCATCGGGTCGCCGCGATGTTTGCGCAGGGTGGGGCCGGGTTGCTCGAACTTGCCGACGTAACCGCGAGGCCGGGTCGTGCGCCGGGCCAGTTCGGCAAGCCCCTCGTCCCGTCGGCGGGCGAGCGCGGCGACCTCCGCAGCTTGCTCCGCCGGGATGTCGCCCAAGGTGGGCAGGGAGTTGAGCCTTTCCTTGAAGGAAGCGGGCAGGCGGTCGTCCCCCGTAGCCACGAGGGTCCACTGGATGCCGTCGAGCGAGGTCTCGATACGGTAGCCGGTGGCCAGTCGATCCTTGAAGCGTTGGTCGGCGAGGTCGCGGTTGCGGCTCCAGACCACGCGGTGGATCGTCGTCGCCTCGGCGAACTCCAGCTGCACCCAACCGGCGCCTTTCTCGGCGGAGATCCAACTGCTGGCGTTGCCGTATTTCCCGTCGTTGAGGAAGCGCGTCTGATGGATGCTCTTGCCGCCGGCGTACAGACCGGAGACCGCGACCTTCGCGCCCAGGGCGACGTTCCGGCCGGCTTGGTCGAAGACCTCCAGTTCGTCCAAGCAGGCCTCCGGGCTGGATGCGGTCACGGTGAAGCGGACGAACCGGGCGGCGAGCGGGGCGAAGTCTTCCTCGTTGGCCAGGTGGGTGACCGGGGCGCGCAGGTGGGGCCGCGGCGGCTCGATGCTTCCCCGGACCTCCTCGAAGACGGCGACGTCCGCCGCGGTCGGTCCGCCCTGCGTCCCAGCGCGCAGGATGACGACGCTCCGCGC
>CAIRWP010000237.1 GCA_903882335.1 uncultured Opitutia bacterium
GAAGAGCGGGTCGGCCATCGCCTCCTTGGCGGTGATATCGAGAGTCGTAACGCCGGCGCCCGCGAGGATCGTGCGCGCCATCAGCAGGTGGCCATCATCGCCCGGATGGACCCGGTCGCGGGAGAAGACCTCGGTCCGGGCATCGCGGGCTTTGCGCATCGCGGTGTGGAGGTCGATGACCGTGAGCCCGGGGCGCTTCAGCTGCACCTCCCAGGCGGCGTAGGCCGTCATGACGGAGTCGTAATTGAATTCACCTGGCTTCGTGGTGGCGTCGAAGATGGGCGGGGTGACGAGGTAAACCTGCTTCACACCGGCGGCCTGGCACTGGTCGAGCAGCTTGGTCACGCCGGTCTGGAAGGCCTTAAAGCGGGCCTCCTCCAGGGGCTGGTAGATGCCGTCATTGATGCCGTAGCAGGCGAAGACCACCTCGGGCTTCATCTTCTCCAAGGTGCGACCGAGACGTTCGAACAGGCTGGGCCGGGGGAATTTGCCACCGGCATGACCGGCCTCGCTGAGACCGGAGAGCGTCTCGCTGGAAAGGCCCAACGGATAGACCTCGAAGCGCAGCTGCGGCCGGGACTTCTGCAGGAAGTAGTCCATGAACGAGACGTAGGTGCCCCCTTGGGTGATGCTATCGCCAAGCACGACGATGCGTTTGCCCGCGAGGGCTTCGGAGGACTGGGCGCAAGCGACGACGACGGTGGCGAGTAGGCAGGCGAGCAGACGCAGGGATCTCATGGGATGGGGGTGAGCTGGACTATACCCCTGCCCCGCCGGCTGACAACCCGGGAGTCCTAGGGGGCTTTCCGAAAATGGCTGTCAAGGCTAGGAGCAGCAACTAGCAATGAACCCCTATGCGTCGCGTCCTCGCTCTCCTCGCCTCCCTGCTCCTCGCCTCCGCGGCCGAGCCGCCGACCAAGCGGGCCTTCCTGATGCTCGGGGGCGCCACGCAGATCCTCGACGCCGACGGCAAGGTCACGTGGAAATATCCCGCGGAGACCCGCGATGGTTGTGTACTCCCGAACGGCCACGTGCTCCTTACCCTCGCCAAGTCCAAGACCTACCCGGGCGGCGCCGTCATCGAGGTCACGCGCGACCTGAAGGTCGTCTTCGAATACAAGGGCACGCAGGCCGAGGTGAACACTGCGCAACGCCTACCCGATGGACGGACGATGCTGACCGAGGCCGGGGCGAATCCCCGCATCCTGGAGGTCGACGCCACCGGGCGCATCCAGGTCGAGATCCCATTACTGTGTTCGGCGAAGGACCCGCACTTCCAGAGCCGCATGACCCGCAAGCAGCCCAACGGCCACTACCTCGTGCCTCAGGACAAGCTCGTGCGCGAGCTCGACCCCACCGGCAAAGTCGTCTGGGAGTACCAGGCGCCGGCCTCGAAACTGGATAACCGCACCTTCTGCGCCTTGCGCAACGCCGCGGGCCACACGCTCGTGAGCCTGACCGTCGGGAACCAGGTCGTGGAGGTCGACGCCGCGGGCAAGGTGGTCTGGGAACTCAAGGCCGGCGACCTGCCGGGCCTGCCCATCAACCGCACCACCGCCCTCGCTTGGCTGCCCAACGGCAACGTCGTCCTCAGCAACTACGCCGCGCGGGCCCCGCACCCCAAACTGGTCGAGGTCACGCGCGACAAGCAGGTGGTCTGGACCTATGTCGACGACTCCAAGTTTGGTGTGCACGAATTCCAGTTGCTCGACGCCGACGGCAAGCCGCTCGCGGGCGCGTTGCGCTGAGGGTCAGTAATGACGGCGGGCCTGCAGGATGAAGAGCACATCGCGTTCGACCCGATAGACCAAACGGTGCTCGCGATCGATACGACGAGACCACCAACCTGTCAGGTCGCCCCGCAGAGGCTCGGGCTTGCCGATACCGGCAAAAGGCGAAGTTTGGATGGCCCGCACCAGACGTTCGATCCGCTCCAGCTTTCCGGGGTCGGTCTTGATCCAGAATGCGCGATCGGCCATGGCCCCCGGGGACCATCTGACCTCGGACACGTCAGAGAGCCCGGAATTTTCCCGCCTTGAAGTCGGCCAGACCGCGGCGAAGCCGGGCGGAATTGCGCGACGAAGAAAGCAAATGGATCGTCTCCGACATGGCCGCGAACTCGCCGGCGTCGACCAGAACCACCGACGCGACCCCGCGACGGGTGATCATCACGGGCTTCCGGCCACCCTGGACCGACTCGATCAAGCCGGCCAACCGACGACGAGCGGAGGCGTAGGTGATGGTCTTCATCAGAGGATGATGCGTTTGGCGCAAAACCGTGTCAAGTGGGTCGGCGTCGATCAGGGAAGGCGGCTTCATGGCAACAGTGTAGCAGAAGTCAGGCCGCCTTTGAATGAGGACTCTCGGCGCTCGACAGCCGATGAAGACCGCCCCTGCGACTTGCGTTCGACCTGGGACCAACCACGTTCCCAAGTCTCCCCCATGACCACCGCCGCCCGCGCCTACGGTAACACCGCCGCCCAGAATCCCCTCGCCCCGCTGACGATCACCCGGCGCGCCCCCGGCCCGACCGACGTCGAGATGGAGATCCTCTTCTGCGGCGTCTGCCATTCCGACGTCCATACGGCGCGCGGCGAGTGGCCCGGCACGAACTACGCCTGCGTCCCCGGCCATGAGATCGTCGGCCGGGTCACGAAGGTCGGCGCCCAGGTCACCCAACTGAAGGTGGGCGACATCGGCGCGACCGGCTGCATGGTCGACTCCTGCCGCACCTGCCCGAGCTGCCAAAAAGGCCTCGAGCAGTTCTGCCTCACGGGGGCGACCTTCACCTACAACAGCCCGGACAAGCACCTCGGCGGGCACACCCTCGGGGGCTACTCCTCGCACATCGTGGTCGACGAGGCCTTCACCCTGCGCGTCCCCGCCGGGCTCGACTTGGCCGCCACCGCCCCGCTCCTTTGCGCGGGCATCACCACCTACTCGCCGCTCCGTCACTGGAAGGTCGGGCCCGGCCAGAAGGTCGGCATCGTCGGCCTCGGTGGCCTCGGCCACATGGGCGTGAAGTTCGCCCGCGCCTTCGGCGCCCACGTCGTCCTGTTCACGACCTCCCCGTCCAAGGTCGCCGACGGCCTCCGCCTCGGCGCGCACGAGGTGGTCGTCTCGACCGACGCGGCGGCGATGGCCAGGCACGCCTCGTCCTGCGACTTCATCCTGGACTGCGTCTCGGCGCAGCACGACCTCAACGCCTACCTCGCCCTGCTGAAACTCGACGGCACCCTCTGCCTCGTGGGCGTGCCCGAGCATCCGCTCGCGGTCCATGCCTTCAGCGTGATCATGCCGCGCCGCAACTTCAGCGGCTCCTGCATCGGCGGCATCCCCGAGACCCAGGAGATGCTCGAGTTCTGCGCCCAGCACGGCATCGTCTCCGACATCGAGTTGATCCCGATCCAGCAGATCAACCAGGCCTGGGACCGCATGATCAAGCAGGACGTCCGCTACCGCTTCGTCATCGACATGGCCTCGCTCAAGCAGGCCTGAGGAGGGTTTCCCGCTTGGCAGCAGGCCGTTAAAGGCGACGATGGACCCATGCGTCTCCCCGCCGCCTGGCTGCTGCTCATCCTCGGACTCGCCCTGACGGTCGCCCGCGCCGAAGAGACGCGCCGCGATTTCTCGATCCCGCAGGTCGACCTCATGAAGGAGGACGGCCTCTTCACCACGGTGGAGCGCCGGAAGACCTACCTCGGCCACCCGTCGACGGTGCTGTTCCGCGATGGCAAGACCTTGCTCGTGGCCTACCCGGACGGCCACGGCCGCGGCAACCTGATCTTCCGCCGCAGCGTCGACGCGGGCCAGACCTGGGTCGCGCTCCCGCCCTCGGGCCAGCGGGTCATGGAGACGCCCGTGCTCTACCGGCTCGACCTGCCGGCCGGCCGCGAACGGGTGCTGATGGTCACCTGCCAACCGCGCGCCAATATCCTGGAGTGGATGTGGAGCGACGACCGCGGCGACACCTGGTCAGGACGCCAGCAATGGAAACTGGAAGGCCCGAAGGGCATCATCGTCGCCCTCGCGTCGCTGTGGCCGCTGCCGGGTAAGCAACCCTCCTGGCGCGGTGTCTTCCACGACTTCGCCTTCGATAACTGGACGGTGGACCTGAAGGTCGAGTCGGCGCTGACCGGCCCGCCGACCCTGCGGTTCGAGAACCTGCGACGCATCGACTTCGCGACGCCCGCCGGGCGGACCGAGGCCAACCGCGCCGGCCTTTGCGAGGCGGGGCTCGTGACCCGGCCCGACGGCCAGCGGATCGCCCTGCTCTTCCGCCCCGAGAAACGGCTGACGAACTCGATGGTGGCCTTCTCCGACGACGCGGGCCTCACCTGGACGGACCCGCGCGAGCTCCCCGGGGCGCTCACCGGCCACCGGCATGAGTCGGTGAACCTCGCCGACGGGCGGACACTGGTCTTCATGCGCGACTTCAGCCCCTTGCACGTCGGCAACCCGACGCACGGGGACTGGGTGGCCTGGATGGGTACGTTCGCCGACCTCGAGGCCGGACGCGAAGGCCAGTACCGCGTCCGCCTCCGGCGCAACTACGGGAACTCGACCAACAATAACATCGGCGATTGCGGCTACACCGGCGTGGAACTGCTGCCCAACGGCCAGGTGCTGGCGGTCACCTACGGCCACTGGCTCCTCGCCCCCGACTCGACCCACCCGAACCATCCCGATGGCCGCGGGCTGCCTCCGTTCATCCTGCAGGCAAGACTGGACCCGAAGCAACTGGACAGCTGGTCGAAGGAACCGGCGCGCCTGACCAAGCCGGCGGCACCCCGCCCCGCGGAAGGCAAGTAAGCGGAGACGCGGAACTACTTCGCCAAGGCCTTACCCAGGGCCTCGCCGAGTTTGAGCTGACCACCGGTATCGAAATGGACAAGGTCGGCGATGACGCCGAACCCATCGGTCTTCACCATCCGGAGGCCCGGGACGGCGTCCGCGTGCCGGGACGATTCATCGGCCTCCGCCATGCGACGACGCAACAGGTCGCGCGCGACGAACCGGGCGACCGGGCCGGCGGCGGGCAAGACCTGAGCGTAAGCCAGCGGGGGTTCGGGCTTCAGGCCCAGGTCGGCGCTCAAGCGCTGGCGCAGCAAGGCCAGGGTCGCCGGATAACGCTGGGCGGAGGTCTCATGCTTGGCGTCAGCCTCGCCCTGCACCCACGCGATGCCCTTGACCACCGGCTCCTTGCCAGCCGCGCGCAAGGCGGCGAAGGCCGCGGTATTCACCTTCTGCCACGCCAGGTAGTGCAGCCCCACGTTCGGGTCGGTCGCCTCCTTGCCCGGGTAGAAGGTCGCCCGCTTCGGACCCGCGTCGGGCCCTTGCCAGCGGGCGTTATCCCAGCCGGCGTCCAGCGGCTGGCCGCTGAGGTGATGCTTGATCAGGTAGATGTCGCCCGGCACGCCGGCCGCGCGGAGGCCACGCACGAAGCCGACTTCCGGACCGAATTCCGCGGCACGGGTGGAAAGCTTGGTCTGGCCGGGATGCATCGGCTCGAAAGCCTTCCCGTTCCAGAAGAACACGCCCGACACCACCGCGCGTTCGGCCGAAGGGAGCTCCGCCAGCTTGCCCAGCCCCTGCATGTTGGATTGGCCGCCCAGGAGATAGACGGCGACCGGGGTCCGCTCGGCGGCGCCGAGGGTCGCCCAGACGAGGAGCAGGCAGACGAAGGAACGCATGGTGGCGATGCAATCCGGCCACGCAGCCGGGGCAAATCGAAACCCTTGCGGGATGGCCCGTTCCTGATCGCCGAAAAATGAACCGGGCCGCCGCAGGTCGGGCTGGATTTCGGGGCCGAACCGGCAAGGATGCCGCTTCCCATGCACCCGCTTTCCCGACTGCTCGCCTGCCTGCTCGCGACGAGCCTGCTGCCCGCCCAGCCCACCCCCCGCGGCACCGAACTGCTTACGACCCGCGAGGCCAAGGCCAATGCGGCGAACTGGCCCGACCACAGCAAGGGCTCGCCGACGCCGCACGCGCCCGCGGAGGTCCCGCCGGCCGCGACGGCGATCCGCCCGCAATCCGTCGCCCTTCCCTCCCCGGGCGAGCGCGTGATCTTCCTCGGCAACGGCTTCGCCGAACGCGACACCTACTACGGCCGGCTCGAGACCGAGTTGCACCTGCGCTTCCCAGCCCAGACCCTGTTCGTGCGCAACCTGGGCCGTTCGGGCGACACGCCGGCCTTCCGCCCGCATCCGGCCCGACCCAGCCAGTGGGCGTTCCCTGGCGCGGAGAAGTTCCACCCGGAATACGCGCAGCATAACGGCAAGGGCTTCTTCCCCACCCCGGACCAGTGGCTGTTCCACCTGAAGGCCGACACGATCGTGGCATTCTTCGGCTACAACGAATCCTTCGACGGCGCTGGGCGGGTCGCCAACTACGAGGCCGAAGTCGACGCGTTCGTGGTCCATTCGCTCTCCAAGGCCTACAACGGGAAGACGGCACCGCGCCTCGTCCTGGTGTCCCCCATCGCCTTCGAGGATCTTTCGGCCAAGCGGGACCTCCCGAACGGCAAGCAGGAGAACGCCAACCTGGAGCTCTACGCCGCGGCCATGGAGCGCGTCGCCAAGAAGCATGGGCTCACCTACGTCGACCTCTTCCACCCGACGCTCGCCGCCTACCGCCAGGCCAAGGCGCCCTTCACCATCAATGGGTTCGCCCCGACGGACTTCGGGTACCGGGAACTGGCCAAGCTGCTCGCCGACGGGCTTTACGGGTCCGCGCCCCGTGCCCCGCAGGCCGACGAAGCCCTGGTCAACGCGGCCGTGAAGATGAAGGACTTCTACTGGAACACCGACTACGCGATCATCAACGGGGTGCATACGCACGGTCAGCGCTACAACCCCTTCGGCACCCAGAACTACCCCGCGGAAGTGGCCAAGGCCCGCGAGATGACTGCCCTGCGCGACGACCTCATCCACGGCCTCGCCCAAGGGAAGCGGACGGACCTGACGGTCGACGATAGCAAGACGCTCCCGCTCCCGCCCGTGCCTTCAAACTTCAAGCCCGACATGAAGAACGGCAACCCGACCGAATTCCTCTCTGGCGAAGCCTCGATCGCCAAGATGAAGGTCGCGCCGGGCTACAAGGTGGAGCTGTTCGCGTCCGAGGAGAAATTCCCCGACCTCAAGAAACCCGTGCAGATGTCCTTCGACGGCAAAGGTCGCCTCTGGGTCGCCACGACCCCGACCTACCCGCACTACCGTCCAGGCGATGCGTTACCCAATGACAAACTGATCATCCTCGAAGACACGGATGGCGACGGTAAGGCCGATAAGCAGACGGTCTTCGCCGACCATCTGCATATTCCCATCGGCTTCGAGCTCGCGCCGGAAGGCGTCTACGTGTCCCAGGAACCCAACCTCGCGCTGCTCATCGACGATGACAAGGACGGCAAGGCCGACCGCAAGGAACTGATCCTGCATGGCTTCGACTCACACGACTCCCACCACGCGATCTCCGCCTACTGCGCCGACGCGTCGGGGGCCTTCTACCTCCTGGAAGGACGCTTCCTGCACAGCCAAGTCGAAACGCCCTACGGCCCGCGACGCTGCAACGACGGCGGCGCCTGGCGCTTCGACCCAAAGTCCTACCGCCTCGAACGCCTGCAGGTGGACATCTCCAACCCCTGGGGCTTCTCGTTCGATACTTGGGAGCAACCGTTCATCTCCGACGCTTCCCCGGGCGAAAACTGGTGGGCGCTCCCTCTGTCCTCGAAGATGCCCTATGGCATCGAGCAGACCAAGGTAGAGCAGTTCGTCCCCAGGCGCTCCCGGCCGAGCTCGGGCGCCGAGTTCGTCTCGTCGCGTCACTTCCCTGATGTCAACCAAGGCGACTTCATGGCGTGCAATACCATCGGCTTCCTGGGCATTAGCTTCGGCTCCAAGCGCGACGATGGTGCGGGCTTCGTGGGCAAGGCTAACGGTGACCTGCTCAGCTCCACCGACGGCAACTTCCGCCCCGTGGACCTCGAGTTCGCGCCGGATGGTTCGCTCTATTTCGTCGATTGGCACAACCCGCTGATCGGCCACATGCAGCATAACGCGCGTGACCCGAATCGCGACCATGAGCACGGCCGCATCTACCGCGTCACCTACCCTTCTCGTCCGTTGGTGAAGCCGGCCAAGGTCGACGGCGCCACGGTCGCCGAACTCTTGGAGAACCTGAAGGTGCCCGAATACCGCACGCGCTACCGCTCGCGCCGCGAACTACGTAGCCACGCTCCGGCCGAAGTGTTGCCCGCGATCAAGGCGTGGGTCGCGCAGCTCGACCCGCAGGACCCGGCCTATGAGCACCACCTGTGCGAGGCCCTCTGGGCGACCTGGGCACAGAACCAGCCCGACGGCGAACTCATCCGGCGCTTGCTCCAGGCCCGGCAGTTCGAGGCGCGCGCCGCGGCCGTGGACGTCGTCCGGCATGCTTTCCGTCAGCTCCCCGACCACGTCGCCCTTCTGAACCAGGCGGTGCGCGACGAGCACCCGCGCGTGCGCCTGACGGCGATCGTGGCCGCGACCTGGCTGGACAACGCCGACGGCGCCAAGGTCGCGCTCGAGGCCTTCCGCCAACCGGTCGACCGCTGGCTGGCCCCCGTCCTGCACTACGCCCTGACCTACACGCTCAAGGATGACGTCGCCGCGCTGCAGGCCGCGGGTGCGCTGAACCTGGCCGACAACCCCGCCGCGGCCGAGTACCTCGCGGGCAAATCCAAGATCGGCCAACCGATCGCGGAGACGGGCCCGAAGCCCGTCCGCAAGCTCACCGCCGCCGAAGAGAAGGTCTTCCAACTCGGCCGCGAGGTCTACTTCCGCGACGCGCATTGCGCGACCTGTCACCAGGCCGACGGCAAGGGCATCGCCAACGTCTACCCTCCCCTCCTGCGCAGCGACTGGCTCGCGGACGACGAGCGGGCGATCAAGGTCGTGCTCAAGGGACTCTGGGGGCCGATCACGGTCAGCGGCCAGTCGTTCGATCCGGCCAAGGGCGTGCCGCCCATGATGGGCTTCGGCGGGATGCTCAACGACCAGGAGGCGGCGGCCGTGCTCAGCTTCGTGCGCCTTTCCTTCGGCAACAGCGGCAAGGTGATCACGCCCGCGCAGGTCGCGAAAGTCCGCGCCGCCACCAAGGACCGCGTCAACTTCTACACCGCCGAGGAGATTCTCAAGGAACACCCGCTGAAGACGCCGGCTCCGGCCAAAAAATAGGCGATCACCTCATCGAAGGGGTCAGGCCGTTCGTCGAGGACCCTGTTAGTTTAAACGGCAAATAACCGCCTCTAAACTAACACCCCCCGGCACGAACGGCCTGACCCCTTTGGGGCGGATTGAACCTAAGCCCACCGAGGGGAAACCCTTGATGCAGGCCGGGGGCTAGTTATGCCTGTGGCACCCCACGACGATGCGCCGCCTGCTGATCCTTGCCCTGTCACTCTGCGCCCTACCCCACCTCGGTCGAGCCGAGGAAGCCAAGCCCGTGCCCTCCGTCCCCGGCGTGGTCGTCACGCTCTGGCCGAAGGGCGCGATGCCCGGCCAAGCCGGCCCCGGCCCCGAGCGCACCCTACCCGCCCGCGGCGATCACGTCATACGCCTGACCGACATCTCCGAACCGTCCTTCACCGTTTACAAGGCGGCGGCGACAAAGCCGACCCCTGCGGTGATCATCTGCCCCGGCGGCGGCTACGGCGGCCTGGCCTACAACAAGGAAGGCACCGAGGTCGCGGCCTGGCTCAATACCCTCGGTATCACCGGCGTCGTCCTCAAATACCGCGTGCCCAAGAACCAGGAAGGCGCCTACCAGGACATCCAACGCGCGATCCGAATCGTCCGTCAGCGTGCCTCCGAATGGAACATCGCCCCCGACCGCGTCGGCGCCATGGGCTTCTCCGCCGGCGGTCACCTCGCCGCGCGCCTCAGCACGCTTGGCGGCCCCGCCACCTACCCGCGGATCGACGAGGCCGACGACCAGCCGTTACGGCCGGACTTCGCGTTGCTCGTCTACCCCGCCTACCTCGACCAAGGCCTGCCGAAACTCGTCGACGCGAAGACGGCACCGACGTTCCTCGCGCACGCCGAGGACGACAAGGGCTTCATCAAGGGGAGCAAGCTCTACCATGAGGCCCTCGTGACCGCCAAGGTCCCGAACGACTTCTTCCGGGTCGCCACCGGCGGCCACGGTCATGGCCTCCGCTCCGAAAAGGAGATCAAGGCCTGGCCGGAAAAAGGCGAAGCCTGGCTCCGCCGGATCGGCGTGCTGGCTCCGCGCTGAAAGATCGCGGGCGGGCTTCGACGCTCAGCGCAGCTCCTCCGCCGTCGCCGCGCGGTAATCGGCAAGCGCGAGGAAGTAATCGGACACGCTCGACAGTTCGGCGAAGCGCGCCTCCAGCGCCGCCTGCTCGCGGAGCTGCAGCGCCAGCAGGTCGCCCGCGCCCTGCCGGAAACGCGTCTGCTCGGCCGCGACCAGGACATCGGCCAGCTCGACATTGCGTCGGGTGATGGCCGTGCGCGTCGTCGTCGCGGCCGGCCAGCCCATCGGCCGGGAGCGAAGGGGAGACGAACGCGGCCTCGACCTCGGCCTGCGCGGAGGCGAGTCCCAGTTTCTGGACCAGCGCGGCGCGGCTGAGGACGCGGGTTTGCTCATCGCCGGCGAAATCGGCCACCCGCTCGCGGAACAACCCGCCACCGACGACGACGACCCAGCCAGCGGCCGGCGTGTGGACGATCAGAGGCATCGAGGCCCGGGCCTGCCAGAGCGCCGAAGCCAGGGGCATCCGGCACACGTCGGCCCAGAGGCCGGCGGCAGGCAAGGTGGCGGCGACGCGTTCCAGCGGCTCCTCGTCCCGATGGGCGGACAGCGCCCCGGAGATGCGCACCGGGTCGACGGTCAGCCCGGCCTGCCGCGCCAGGTAACCGATGAGCGAGAGTTCCGCGGCGGATTCGACCGCGGGATCCGAGGACGGCACCGACGGACCAGCCACATTCCGAGAGTCAGCCATAGGCTCTAAATCGAGTTCTCCGTCACAAGAAGCAAACCAAAGTTCCCGAATTGCGGGCACGATATTCCGGACCATTTATCTATGCCTATTGCAACCATAGACGCAGACATGAAGCCTGCATCGAAAGTCGCGGTATCGGAACTCCTCGAGAGGAAACTCCTCTCCGGGGTCGAGCACGCCCGCATGAATCACCGGGACGTGGTCACCGTCTTCGCCGGCTTCCGCCTATTCTTCGGCCCGCATTCGAACGCGCCCTACCCCGGCAACAAGTTGCTCAAGGGCATCTGGTGAAGGCCGAAAGGCCGCGGGCCGGCCTCACTTCGCCGGCACGGGCGGGCGCGGGGCGGTGAGTTCCTTGAGCACCGCGGTGAAAGCGGGCTTGGGGTGACCCTGACGATCGAAGAGCAAGGGATGGTTCACTCGCGCCCACGGGAACTTGTTGAGCCAGCTCTGGCCATCGTGCAGGTTCCAGAAGGACACGCGGATGATGACGTCGTCGTACTGGCGGAACAGGCGGAAGAGCCGCCCGTACTGCTCGGCCTGCCGGGCGAGGACCTCCGGCGGGCAGCCCTCGACGTAGGGATTGATCTTCGCCATCTCGGCCCGGTGCTTGTTGCCGTCGGCCCACCAGCGGCCGCGGGGGATGACATCGATGTCGAGTTCGCTGACGACGGCCTTCAGGCCGAGCGCGCGGAGGGCGGCCAAGGTCTTCTCGAGCGCCTCATACGGCACGCGGTCGATCTCGTAATGCCCCTGCAAGCCGATGGCGTGGACGGGCGCGCCGCCGGCCTTGAGCTTCGCCAGCAGGCGCAGCATCTTCTCGCGCTTCCCATCCAGTTCGTTGTTGTAGTCGTTGTAGATGAGCAAGGCGGCCGGATCGGCGGCGTGGGCGGCCGCGAAAGCCCGCGCGATGAACTCGTCGCCCGCGGCGCGCGTCCAACCGGACTCGCGGAGCTCACCCTGACCGTCGGCGAGCGCCTCGTTGACCACGTCCCACGCGTGGATCTTGCTCTTGTAGCGGCCGACGACCTTGGCGACGTAGGCCTCCATGCGGGCCAGCAGGACCTCCTTCGAGGCCGGCGCGGCGCCGTCTTGGTAGAACCAAGGCGGCGTGCGATCGTCCTTGGCCCAGACCAGGCAATGGCCGACGACCTTGAGGTCCTTGCCGTTCGCGAAGGCCACGAACTTGTCGGCGAGGTCGAAATTCCAGCGGGCCTCCGTCGGACGGATCGCGGCGGGCTTCATGCAGTTCTCCGGGGTGACGTGGCCGAACTGGGCCGTCAGCAAAGGCCAATCTTCGGGGCGCTCCCCGATTCGGTCGGCCAGGCCGACCCCGGAGGCCCAAGGCGAGGCCTGTCGTAAGGTCTGGGCGGAGCCCAAGGCGGCGGATAGGAAAAGCGTGCAGAGAGACCAGGAGCGGAGCATGCCGTCATCAAAGCCACACCCTCTTTCAAGTAAACATCCTAAAGGCATCCACCTGGCGGCGCGAAGCGGCATCCATCGCCAGTTCGGTAACTCTGGACCCAAACTCCGCCGTGCACCGAAAATACCGGGTGCGAAAGCCTTGCCTACCCCGATACGGGACTAGCGCGCGACGTCGCGGTTGTCCGTGATCGTCGTCTTCTTGGATTTCATGATCAGGATCTTGGGCGTGCCCGGCGGCACACCCTTCGCCAGCGGGCCGAAGGTGTTGCCGCGGATCACCACCTGCGAGGCATTGGTGATGGCGATCGCCGGCCCGACGGGCCAAATCCAGTCAAAGACGCTCGGGGTGGTGCCATAGCCAGTAAAGGTGTTACCCTCGATCAGGATATTGGTGCTGTCATGCGAAGTGTGTTCCGGGGCATCGCTGACGGCGGGCTTGGCGCCGTTGAGACCGGCGATCGGCGAGGCCCCGATGACGATGTTGGGATGATTGTTATCGGTGAAGACGCAGTCGCGGATCGTGAAGTTACGGATGGCGGACCCTTCCTCGAAATACCATTCGGGCGAGGCGAAGACCGCGGGCTGGAAGCTGCTGGTGAACGTGCAGCGTTCGACCGTGCAATGGGCCGCCTTGAGGTTGAGGCACTTCGCGCGGAAGACCTGGAACTTGCTGTCGCGGATGATGGTCCGCTGCCCCACCGTCGCCACGTTGATGAGCCGGTCGATGCCATCGACGATGGCCGCGCGGCTGAAGTCGCCGTTACCTTCGCCGGCCCCCACGCGCTCCGTCACGACGTCCCGGTCCAGAGTCAACTCGACCAGGCCGCCCGGGGCGCCTTGGACGCCGAGGACCACGGCTTCGGAGCGTTTTTTCTTATGCCGCCAATCCCAGAGCTCCACGCGATCACCCGGACGGTGGTCGATGTTGGTGGCCTTGACGACCAAGGTGCGCGGGTCTTTCTGCGCGGTGACCCGCGTGTAATTGGCCAGGATGTCGATCCCGTCGTCATCGATCTTGGAGAAATCGCACTGCTCCAGCAGGAGTGTGCCGCGCAGGCCGGAGACCTGCCCGCCACCCGCGCAGGCATAAAGCCGGTTCGAGCCCGGCGGGACGCCGATCACGAGACGACGGAAGGTGGTGGCGCCTTCCAACCCGCGGACATAGAAACCCGCCTGGGCCCCGCCACCCCAGTAGCGCACATCTTCCAAGGTGGTGTCGCGCAGGTTGGTGAGCACGAAGGCGTGACTACGCGAGCTCCCGTAGAGGAAGAACCGCTTGCCGGGCCAATTCTCGATGGTCGGCCTACCCTCCAGCTTCCAGCTCCAGGTACGCTCGCCGGTCTTCACCATCTTGGTCGGATTGGGCCAATGGCGATCGAGCTGGTAGTAATTCTTCTCCGGATGGACGAAAGGATGGAGCTGCGCGCCCGCGAACGACGGGCCATCCGGCGCAGGATACCCGGGGTCGATCGCTACCTCGCAGGTCATGTTGGGTAGGTCCACGCTCACGATCGTGCCCTGCGTGTAGCCCAGCGGGTCATGGTCGATGGCGATGTTGCGCACCGTGACGCGTTGGCTGTCGGCGATACGGAAAACCGGTGCATCCAGGTCGCCCGACACCAGGGTGGTCTCCCCTTCGCCTTGGAACGTCAGCCCATCGGCGCCGTTGATGAGGATGGACTTCTCCTTGCCCAGCGCCGTCTTGTATCGGCCCGCGGGCAACACGACGACGGCGTCCGGGCCTTGCTTTTTCGCGGCCTGGATCGCGGCGTTGATTGCCACCGTGTCGTCGGTCACGCCATCGCCCTTGGCGCCAAAATCCCGGACGCTGATCGGCCTCTTCTCGGCCGCCGACAGCGGGAGGAAGCAAGCCAACAGCACCAGGACCGCCTCGAGGAGGAAGGCCATCGACCTGCGTCGGCTCGAAGGGACAGGCGGCATAGGCATCCTATGGGGCGGTGCGATTCCGCCAAGGCAAGCACGGGATGGGTAGACCCTGAAGCATTCGACGGCCCCCCTAGTGAAGCCGCTCTGCTTATTTCGCCGCGGCCTACTTCCGGATCTGGCTGGGCGACGACCCGATGGGCGTGTCGATGCGCGACGCCCTCCCCGGGCGCTGAGCCGAATCAGCCGTCGACCTCGCCCGTGCCCGGGGCATACTCCTTCGTCATGCCCAACCTAGGCTGGCTTCTTCTCCTCTGCTTGGGCTTGGTCGGCTGCCAGTCCTGGACAGACTCCTGCGGTGCCGAGGCGAAGCCGCCCTTGCGCGCCATCGAGCGACCGGTCGACCTCAAGCGCTTCATGGGCGACTGGTACGTCATCGCGCACATCCCCACCTTCATCGAGGACGAGGCCTTCAATGGCGTCGAAAGCTACCGTCTGGATACGGACGGCACGATCGCGACCACCTATGTCTTCAACAACGGAGGCTTCGAAGGCCCGCTCAAGACCTACCACCCCACCGGCTTCGTCCACAACCGCGCGACCAACGCCGAATGGCGGATGCAGTTCGTCTGGCCGTTCAAAGCCGCCTACCTGATCGCCTACCTCGACGACAACTACGAGACCACCATCATCGGCGTGCCGGACCGCGATTACGTCTGGATCATGGCGCGCACCAAGACCATCCCCGAGGCCCGCTACCAGGAACTCGTGAAGTGGCTGACGGACAACGGGCACGACGTCACCCAGCTCCGCCGCGTCCCGCAGCGCTGACCTTGAACCCGGGGGCAGGCCGCACCTGGCAGCCGGGGACGACGGCGGAGGCCTTTAGGCCGTCTGGCTGTCAGTTAAACCGACCCGTTCGCCTGAATTGACCGGCAGCCTGACAGGACGATGGTCCGCCTCGTTCTTGCTAGCGTCGGAGAGACCGGCCGCGACGTCGGGCGACCGCCGCTCAGTAGACATACCTCAGCACGAGCGAATTGAAGAAAATCCGGTTGGCGAAGTCCCCGGGCTTGCGCGGATCGTATCCGCCGAAGAACAACCTGATCCCGGCGTCGAGCTGCGAGGTCGCGCCGGCCTTCCGACGCAGGCCGAAGTAGACATCGAACAACCCGTCCAACAAGACGTTGCCACGGTGGCCGGGCAGGAAATCGGAGCGGGTCACGAATTCGAGATTCTCCCCCAGCCTCCGGGTTGCCTCGAGATTAAAGACCGGGAGGACCATGAAATCGTTGGTCGTGAAACCCTGCCCGCTACCGCGGAAAGTCACTTCGGCATACCTCGCCAACAGCGAACCGCCCAACCGGAGGGAGCCGTCCTTGCTTTCGCCGAAAAAAGCCTTGTTGGCGCTGAAACGGATCGTGTGGAACTGGTAATCCATCGTGGCGGCGTCTCCGGCGTTGAACGTCTGCCCCTTGGCGGAGAAGTCCGCCTTGAGCGTGTCCGCATAGCTCACCGAAAGCGGTTGCAGGACGACGCCGTAGTTCCAGTCGCCTTCCTTCACGAGCCAGTATTCCAGCCTCAACGTCGCGGCGGTCTGCCCCCAACCGCGGGTGGCGTCACCTTGCTCAAAGCCGCTGATCTTCATCCCGCGGGTGGAAATCAGACCGGCCTCCACTTCCAGACGACCGGTGTATTCGGAGGCCTGAGCACCCGTGGCGAGGCTCAGAAGGAGGAAGAGGAAATTCTGCTTCATGGCGATAGGGCTCAAAGTCTTCATGGAAGGCAGCCGCAAGCAAGCCCGCGTAGGATTGCCTCGATTGGGTGTCGAGGGAGTCCCGGACGCACGGCAGAGGGGACCTGCTGGCGACGGGCGGACATGGGCCCGAACCAAGATGACGGCCAGCATCGACACAGTCATCAATGCAGACCTCCCTTCGGCCCTCCATCTGGACTGGCTTCATCTTCCATCATTTATAATATCCATGTGAGCAAAACGACACGGGTCGCATTCCTGCCACTTTTGAGTTTTGCGGCCTCGTCCTTTCTGCATTCCCTAGAAATCATCCATGCGGCACCTTCACGCACTCGCGCTCTGCGCGTCCCTCGTCCACGCGGCGTACGAACCGCTCAACGACAAGAATCGCCCCATCGCCGGCGAGCCCGCCCTTTCACCGGCCGAAAGCGCCGCGGCCCTTAAGGTCCCCGCCGGCTTCCGGGTCGAAGTGATCGTCGGCGAGCCCAAAATCGTCCAGCCCATCGCCTACACGATCGATGACCGTGGTCGCCTCTGGATCGTCGAGTGCACCAATTACCCGGCCAGCCCCGGCCAGCCCAAGGACCGCATCCTGGTCCTCGAGGATACCAAAGGCACCGGCACCTTCGACAAGCAGACGGTCTTCTGGGACAAGGCCACCTTCTCCAGCGGGATCGCCGTAGGCTTCGGCGGCGTCTGGCTCGGCTCTCCACCCAACCTGCTCTTCATCCCGATCAAGGACGGCGATGAACCCAAGCCCGCCGGCGAACCGCAGGTCATGCTCGATGGCTGGATGAGCAACGATACGCACGAGACCCTGAACGACTTCATCTGGGGTCC
>CAIRWP010000238.1 GCA_903882335.1 uncultured Opitutia bacterium
CACGCGTTTCAGCCCGGCCCGCCTGCTCTGCCTCGACCGCGGCAACAACCGCATGTTCCACGTCGACCTCGACGGCACCAACGCGCAGATGATCGCCAACAAGGGCCTGCGTAATCCCTCCTCCGCCTCCTTCCACGGCGACCTGATGTGCGTCGCCGAGATCGCCGGCCGCGTCTCCGTGTGGAACAAGGAAGGCCAGATGGTCGCCGCGCTCGGCGCCAACGACACCAAGGGCCAGACCAACACCCCGAAGGTCGCTCCGGCCGATTGGCGCGAAGGCGTCGTGACTTCGCCCCACGGCATCACCTTCGACAACGCGGGCAACATCCTTGAGACGGAGTGGAACATCTTCGGTCGCGTGCTGCGCTGGAACCGCCAGTGATCCGCGCGCTGCGCCAACTGATCCTGACCTGGGGAGCCCTCGTGCTCCCCTTGTTCGTCTGCGCCCACAACGGCGAGGTGCTGCTCAGCCGGCTGACCTTGCACACCGACGGCACCTGCTCGCTCAAGGTCACCGCCGACCTGGAGGGCAATTACAACATCCGGGAACGGGCGGAGCTCGCGAAGGCCGTCGAGGGGCTCTTCACGGTGTCGACCGGGAAGGACAGCTTCGCGCTCACGCAGGCGACGGGCGCGCCGGAATTCTCGTCCGCCACGAAACTCGAGACGGACTCTCCGTTCCAGCACACGGCCGAGGAACTCGCGAAGTCTTATCAGCTGGAGAGCGCGGAGTGGCGCTGGACGCCCGACCCGCGCAATTTCATCCTCCGTCTCCCCGACGAGAGCCCCCACACGGTGCTGCTCTGGCTGGTCGACGAGACCAAGCCGGGAGCGAAAGCCCGCTGGGTGATGATGGTCGCGGGCGACGAGTCCCCGCTGATCCAGGCGCATGAGGCATTGAGCGGCCCCTTGCGCACCCGGATGCTGCTCCTCTGCGGCGGCACGATGATCTGCCTGGTGACCCTGTTCACCGGCCTCGGTCTTTACATCCGGAAGCGTCGGCAACTCCGTCGCACGCCGGCTTAAGCCAGGGTCGCTTCGACGAAACCGGCCCGCGCCTCGAAGTGCGGATTATGTCCGCTGTCCGGAAGCGTGAGGACGTCCGCCTGGGGGAAGTGCGCGCGGATCGTCGCGACGTCCTCGTCGCGGATGTAGTTCGACTTTCCGCCTCGCAGGAAACGGGTCGGGCCGTTCCAGACTTCGCCCGTGGCCAGCGAATTGCCGAGGATCTCGGGCAGCGAGTTCGTGAGGGCCTCGCGGTTCACGGTCCAGCCCCAGCTACCTGCGGCATCCTGACCGAGGTTCGTGAGGATGAACTGACGCATGCCCCACTCGGGTACCTGGGCGGCGAGCTTCTCCTCGGCGTCCTTGCGCGACTTCACCGAGGCGTGGTCGAGCGCGTTCATCGCGGCGAACTCGACGCGCACGCGATCGGAATAGGCACGCGGGGCGATGTCCACGACGGTGAGGCGGGCGACGAGGTCGGGCCGGTCCATGACGAGACGCATCGCGGCCTTGCCGCCCATGCTGTGGCCGACGAGA
>CAIRWP010000239.1 GCA_903882335.1 uncultured Opitutia bacterium
GTCCATCCGCCAGATGCCCGTGTCCTCCGGCGCCTTGACGAGCCTGGACAGGTCGCGCGGGGCGCCGGTCGCGTAGCCGTAGCCCGGACGGGTGACGTCGAGGCGGGCGAAGTCAGGCGCGAAGGCCGTCCGCCCATCCGGACTGAACGTGTAGAAGGGGTGCGGCAGCGTGCGCCGTCGGCCGGACCGCACGTCGAGGATGCGCGTCACGAACCGACCGTCCTCGCGGTCGTTCCAGGCGACCTCACTCGCCGAGCCCGGCACCCATTGCAGCATGCAGCCCTGCTGCCAGTTCCAGGCGCCGGAGCCGCCGAGGTCGATCCAGCGGTCGCCGTCCTGGGTGTCGACCATACCGACGCGGAGCGCGTCGGCCGGCGTCGGGGAGCGGCCTTCGAAGTCGACCTCGTTCGCGAGCACGAAGCGGTCGTCCGGGGAATACAGCAGCTTATCGTAATAGCCGCGCCAGTGGAATTTTGGCCCGCGGGTGATCGCGCGGATGCGGGCCGTCGCCGGGCCGCCCTGGCAGCCGGCGAGGAGGGCCCCGCCCATCAGCGCGGCGGCGCCGCCGAGGAAGCCGCGTCGGTCCATGCGCTCAGCGCTCCTCGTCCGGGACGTTCTCGGCCGGGGGGAGCTCGCCCTTCTTCAGGGCGTCGAGCGTCCGTTGCAGCAGCTCCTTCATCTCGGGGTCGGCGGTCACGGCCACCGCCTGCTCCTGGAGCTTCACGGCCTCCTTCTTGTCGCCCTGCAACCAGCGCACCCGGGCGAGCGTGTCGAGTTTGTCGCCTTCCTTACCCTTGCTCAGCTTGACCGCGCGCACGGCGCACTTCTCGGCGAGCGCGAGGTTCGGCTTCTTGAGGAAAGTCGGGTTCGTGACCAGTTCCCACGCCAGCTCGTTCTGTGCCTCGGCGTCGTCGGCCTCCTCCTCCGCGAGCTTGGCTAGCTGCGCGTAGGTCTTGGTCGGGTCGCCCTTCGCGAGCGCGATCTGGGCGCCCACCGAGTCGAGCAGGTCCTGGCGCTCCTCGACCGGGAGGACGGCGGCGGCGGCGGGCAGCGCCTTCTCGGCGGCGTCCCAATCGCGGCGCATCATCGCCTCGGCCAGGGCCTGCAGCTTGGCCTCGTTGCGGGCCTGCTCCGGGTCGGCGGCCGGCGCGGCCTTCGCGGCCTTTTCGGCCTTCGGCGTGAAAGTCCCGGTGATGATGTCGCCCAACATCTCCTCGGAGAGCTGCGCGGGGTGGCCCTGCCACGCGAGCTTCCCGTCCTTGACGACGAAGGCGTGGGGGATCCCGTTCACGCCGGCGGCCTCGAGCCAATCCTTCACAAAACCCTTGCCCCCGAGGGCGACGCGGTAGGACATCTTCGCGCCCTGCGACTGCACGAACGTCCGGACGCGCTCGACCATCGCCGGATCCTTCTCGGACTCCCAGACGTTCACGCCGGTGATGACGACGCCCTTCGGCCCCATTTTCTGGTGCAGCGCGTTGAGGTGGGGGATGGCGGCGACGCACGGTCCGCACCAGGTGGCCCAGCACTCGAAGACGTAAACCTCGCCCGGCTTGAACTCCTTGACGGCTTCGCCTTGGAGCATCGTCTCGGGCCGCATGGCCGGGGCGGGGTCGCCGACCTTCAGGCCGGCGAGGGCGCAGACGGTGGAGAGCAGCAGGAGGGCGAGGGGACGCATAGGAAAACAGTAGAGGCCAGGCGGGCCGGAGGCAATGAGGGACGATAGCGGTTGGGGGATGGCGGTTGGCGGTTAGGGGGTAGCGGTTAGGCGTTCGCTTTGTTACATGGCTTAGGCATCCCCCCAACCGCTTGCCTTCTCTAACCGCCATCCCCCAACCGCTAACCGCTACCAAACAAAAAACCCCGACAGGGTCGGGGTCTCGGGGTGGCGGGCGGGGCTGCTCAGCCCTTGGCGGCGAACTTGGCCCGGATGGCCTCGACCACGGCCGGATCGGCCAGGGTGGAGACGTTACCGAGTTCCCGGCCTTCGGAGATGTCGCGCAGCAGGCGGCGCATGATCTTGCCGGAGCGGGTCTTGGGCAGGTCCGGCACGAAGACGATCCGCTCGGGGCGGGCGAACTTACCGATCTTGGCGTCGACCATCGCGTTGAGCTTCTTGGCGAGGTCGGCCTCGTTCACGGACTGCGCGGCGGCCGACTTCAGGATGACGAAGGCCATGAGGCCCTGGCCCTTGAGGTCGTGCTTCACGCCGATGACCGCGGACTCCGCGACCGCGGCATCCTCGATGAAGATCGCCTCGAGCTCGGCCGTGCCGATGCGGTGGCCGGAGACGTTGACCACGTCGTCGACGCGGCCGGTGATCCAGAGGTAGCCGTCCTTGTCGCGGATGGCGCCGTCGCCGGGGAAGTAATACTTGCCGCCCCAGCGGTTCCAGTAGGTGTCCACGTACCGTTGCTCGTCGCCGAAGATGCCCTGCGTGATGCCCGGCCAGGGTTTGCGGATGGCGAGGATGCCATGGTCGGTCTCGTTGCCTTGCTCGTCGAGCACGGCGGCGTCGACGCCGAAGAAGGGCAGGGTGGCGGAGCCGGGCTTGGTGGGCGTGCAACCCGGGAGCGGGGTGATCATGTGGCCGCCGGTCTCGGTCTGCCACCAGGTGTCGACGATCGGGCAGCGCTCGGCGCCGATGTGCTTATGGTACCAGAGCCAGGCCTCGGGGTTGATCGGCTCGCCGACGGAACCGAGGAGGCGCAGCGAGGACAGGTCATGCTTCTTCACCCACTCGTCGCCCCACTTCATGAAGGCGCGGATGGCGGTCGGGGCGGTGTAGAAGACGGTGACCTGGTGGTCCTGCACGATCTTCCAGAAACGACCGAAGTCCGGGGCGTCGGGCGCGCCTTCGTACATCAGCACGGTGGCGCCGTTGAGCAGCGGGCCGTAGACCACGTAGGTGTGGCCGGTCACCCAGCCCACGTCGGCGGTGCACCAGAAAAGGTCGTCGCCGCGGAGGTCGAAGACGTACTTGTTGGTCGCGTAGGCGTGGACCATGTAGCCGCCCACGCTGTGCATAATGCCCTTGGGCTTGCCAGTGGAGCCGGAGGTATAGAGCAGGAAGAGCATCTCGTTGGCCTCCTGTTGGACGGCCTCGCAGCGGTCGGAGACCTGGGCGGCGGCCTCGTGGTACCAGACGTCGCGGCCGGGCCGCATGACGCAGGCGGGGTCGGGCTTGCCCGGGTGGCGCTGGAGCACGAGCACGTGCGCGCAGGTCGGGCAGTCCTTCACGCCCTCGTCGACGGTCTGCTTGAGCGGGAGGAACTTCCCGCGGCGGTAGCCGCCGTCCATCGTGATGACGGCCTTGGACTTAGCGTCGTTGACGCGGTCGCGGATGGACTCGGCGGAGAAGCCGCCGAA
>CAIRWP010000240.1 GCA_903882335.1 uncultured Opitutia bacterium
CCCGCCATCCAGACGGTCATCGCCTTGTTGTGGTGGTCGCGGCCGTTGCCCTGCGACATCGGGGTGCGGCCGAACTCACCCGCCCAGACGATGAGCGTCGAATCGAGCAGGCCGCGACGTTTGAGGTCGGTGATCAGGGCCATGCAGGCGCGGTCGATTTCCGCGGCCTTGAGGGCCACGCCATCCTTCACGCCGCCGTGGTGGTCCCAGTCCTTGTGGTAGAGCTGGATGAAGCGGACCCCGCGTTCGGCGAGGCGGCGCGCAAGCAGGCAGTTCGCCGCGAAGGAGCCGTCGCCGGGCTGGCAACCGTAGAGCGCCAGCGTCTTCGGGTCCTCGTCCTTGACGTCCATCAGTTGCGGCACGCTCGCCTGCATTTTGAAGGCCATCTCGTACTGCGCGACGCGCGTGGCGACCTCGGGGTCGGCCACGAAACGCTCCCGGTGCAGGTTGAGCTTGGCGATGGCGTCGACGTCGCCGCCCTGAGAGTCGCGGGAGACGCCAGGCGGGTTCGACAGGTAGAGGACCGGATCGCCCTTGGAGCGCAGTTGGACGCCCTGGTGCTTGGAGGGCAGGAAGCCGCTGCTCCATTGGCGGGCCGCGATCGGCTGGTTCTGCCCACCCTTGCCCAGCGAGGTCAGGACGACGAAGCCGGGAAGGTCCGCGGCCTCGGTGCCGAGGCCGTAGGTGACCCACGAACCCATGCTCGGTCGGCCCGCGATCTGCGAGCCGGTGTTCATGAACATGTGCGCCGGGTCATGGTTGATCGCGTCCGTCGTCATCGAGCGGATCAGGCAGATCTCGTCGAGCACCGAGCCGATCTGCGGGAAGAGCTCGCAGATCTCGGTCTGGTCGCGGCCGAACTTGGCGAACTTATGCTGGGGGCCGAAGCACGTGAGTTTTTGTCCCTGCAGCTGGGCGAGCTGCTGGCCCTTGGTGAAACTCTCGGGCATCGGCTGGCCGTGCATCGCGGCCAGCTTGGGCTTGGGGTCGAAGGTCTCGAGGTGCGACGGCCCGCCCGCCATGCTCAGCCAGATGACGCGCTTGGCTTTCTGGGGCAGGGGCAGTCGCGAGAGGGCGCCGGACGCGCCCGGCGCGGCCAGGGCGGCGGGTCCCAGCAGCGAGGCCAGCGCGAGGCCGCCGACGCCTTGGGTCGTGCGGCCGAGGAAGGCCCGGCGCGTGAGGGCTGACTGGAGTTCGGGAGGCAGGCTCATTCGCGGGTGATGGTTTCGTGCAGGTTGAGCAGGACGCGGGTCACGTGCGTCCAGGCGGCCAGCTCGGCCGGCGCGACCGTGGTCGGCGGGGGCGTCAGCCCGACCTTCAGGAAGGCTTGGGCTGCGGCGGGGTCGGCCAGGTAACTCTTGCGGCGTTCGGCCAGCACCTGGCGGAGCGTGGCCAGCTCGTTGGCTTCGGGCGCGCGTTGCAAGGCCCGGCGCCAAGCCCAGGTCAGCCGCTGCTCGTCGTTGCCCGCGGTCGCGAGGGTGCGGGCCGCGAACGCCCGCGCGGCCTCGACGTAGGTCGGGTCATTCAGCAGCACCAAGGCTTGCTGGGGGATGTTCGAGCGGGTGCGGTCGGTGCAGGCTTCCTCTCGGCTAGGCGCGTCGAACGCGAGCAGGCTGGGGTGCAGGAAGGTGCGCTGCCACCACACGTAGAGGCCGCGGCGGTATTGCGACTCGCCTTGGTCTGCCGCATACGTGCGGACGGGGAAGTTCAGGTTTTCCCAATAGCGATCTGGCTGGTAGGGTTTCACGCTGGGCCCGCCGACCTTCGGTACGAGCAGGCCGGCGATCGCGAGCGCATTGTCGCGGACCAGCTCGGCGTCGAGCCGGTAGGGGCTCTGCCGGGCTAGTTCGCGGTTGAAGGGGTCCGATGTCGCCAGCTCCGCCGGGGTGGTCGAAGCGCGGCGGTAGGCACGGCTGGAGACCATGAGACGCACCATGTGCTTCACGTCCCAACCAGAATCTATGAACTCCACGGCGAGCCAGTCGAGCAAGGCCTGGTTGGGCGGGAGTTCGCCCTGCGCCCCGAGATCGCCCGGATTCTTGCTCAGCGCGGTACCGAAGAACTGCATCCAGAGACGGTTCATCGTGACGCGCGCGGTCAGCGGGTTCTCGCGGGATACCAGCCAGCGGGCGAGGTCGAGCCGGTTCGGCGTGCGCCCGTCGAGTTTCGGCTGGGGGAGGTAGTGGGGGAGGGCCGCCTTCACGACCTCGCCGGACTCGTCCATCCAGTTGCCGCGCGGGAGGATGCGGACGGTGCGGACAACGGCGGCCTTGGTGGTCACCAGCGACTTCGGCAGGCCGGCGCGGAAGGCGTCGTGTTCGCGCTGGGCCGCGGCGATGGCATCTCGCTGGCTCTTGAGCGCCTCGGGGTGCAGCGAGAAGAGGTAGTCCCGCAAGGTCGTCTGCTCCGCGGCGGAGCGCTTGGCGGCCGGTTTCTGGAGGATCGCCGGAGCCTTGGCCGCCAAAGCCGCGTCGGGCGACTTGGCCTTACCCTTGGCCTTCGCCTTGGGGGCCGTGGCCGGGGCGGCCGGGGCGAGGTCGTCGGTCGCCTCCTTTTCCCAGGCGGCGAGTTCCGCGCCGAGCCCGCCCTGGGCGGTCTCGAGCGCTTGACGGGCGCGGGTCACCGCGGCGGCCAGCTCGGCGAGCCGTCGCTCGTCGGCCGGCGTGACCACGAGCATGCCTTCCTCGCGGCGGCCGATGTCGGGTTCATGGATATCGGCGAAGAACGCCCCGAGGGCGTAGAAGTCCCGCTGCGTGAACGGGTCGAACTTATGGTCGTGGCACTGGGCGCAGCCGGTCGTCTGGCCCAGCCAGGCCGCGCCGATCGCGCGCACGCGGTCCGTCAGCATCCGCTGCTGGTAGTCCTTGGCCTGGGCCCCGCCTTCCTCGGTGGTCAGCAGCAGGCGGTTGAAGCCGGAGCCCACCTTGGCCTCGATGTCGGCGTCCGGCAGCAGGTCGCCCGCCACCTGCTCCAAGGTGAAGCGGTCGAACCGCTTGTTCTGGTTGAAGCTCCGGATGACATAGTCGCGGTAGGGCCAGACGTTACGCGGGGTGTCGCTGTGGTAGCCGATGGTGTCGGCGTAGCGCACGACATCGAGCCAGCCTTGGGCGAGACGTTCGCCGTAGTGCGGGCTGGCGAGCAGGCGTTCCACCAGCCGGGCGTAGGCGTCGGGCGCGCGATCGGCGACGAAGGCATCCACCTCTTCCGGCGTGGGCGGCAGGCCGAGGAGGTCGAGGTGGAGGCGGCGGGCGAGCGTGCGGCGGTCGGCCTCGCCGACGGGGCGGAGACCCTTCGCACGCAGCCGGGCCTCGACCAGCGTGTCGATGGCCGTGTCCGCCGTCGGCGCGGCGGCCTTGGCCGGCCGGTCGTATGACCAATGGTTCTGGTAGGTGGCGCCCTCCGCGACCCAGCGGCGCAGCAGTTCCTTCTGTTCCTTGGAGAGGGTCTTGTGTGATTCCGGCGGGGGCATGACCTCTTCCGGGTCGGTCAGGAAGAGCCGCTTCACGAGTTCGCTCGCGTCCGGTTTGCCGGGGACGAACGCTTCCTTGGCCAGGGCGTCGGCCCGGACGTCGAGACGTAGCTTGGCCTTGCGGTGGCTGGCGTCGTGGCCGTGGCAGGCGAAGCAGTTGTCCGAGAGGATCGGGCGGATGTCGCGATTGAATTCGACCGGGTCCGCGGCCGGACACAGGGCGGCGCCAAGGCCGAGGAAGATGAGGGCGGGGTGGGCGCTCATGGGGTAGCCCCCAAGATTGCCGTTCCCCGGCCGCTGGCTACCGTAAAAACCGCCTCGGGCCTACTTCTTGAAGAAGCGATGCTCCTTGTCGCCGCCGCTGAGGACGAAGGCCACGAGGTCGAGGACCTCCTCTTTCGTCAGCATATTCAGCAGCATCGGGGGCATGGGGGAGACCTTGGAGACCTCGATGCTCCGGACCTGTTTGCGGTCGACGCCGACGCGCTGGTCGGGGTCGGAGAGGTCGGTGTTGATCTGCACCGTGTCCCCGTTGAGGTTCACGATGACCCCGCTCACCGTCGAGCCATCCTGCCGGGTCACCACCACGGGAGCGAACTGCTCGTTGATCTCCTTGCTCGGGTGGATGATCTGGTCGAGGAGGTCGCGCGGGCTGTAGCGGCCGCCGGCGCCCGTCAGGTCGGGGCCGTTCATGCCGCCGGCGTTACCGTAGCGGTGGCAGGCGAAGCAGGCGGCGGCGCCGAACATCTTGCGGCCGGTCTCGAAGTCGCGCCCTTTGAGGCCGGTCTCGGCGGCCGTGGCCAGCTCGTCAAGCGTCCAGGCGGTGGGCGTGCGACCGGCGAAGATCGCGCCGACGTTCTCGTAGGCGGACTTCACGGGCGGATTCTTGGCGGTGGCGATGAGTTCGGCGTGGCGGGTGGTCTCCTCCGGCGTGAAGGTCGTCAGCGAGTCGTTGCGGATGAACTCGATGAACTTGGTGAAGCTGGAACCCCCGCGGTAGCTGGCCGCCCGGACGAACCAGCGGAGCTGCTGTTCGCGCAGCGCCGGCGTCCAGCCCGCCTTGAGCAGGCGCAGGCTGCGCATGAGTTCCATCTCCGGCTCCTGGCTGCCGGCGGCGGCGACCAGGCCCATCGCCTTGCCGGCGAGGGTCGGGGACTGCAGGAAGCCGAGGGTCTCGGTCAGGAGCCAGTTGAGCTCGAAGTCGGCCGCGGGATAGGCGGCGTCGTAGTAACGGGACAGGGCGGCGACGCCCGCATCGTCCGGCTGGCCGTAGCGGTGCAGCACGAGCTGCGCGAGACGCGCATGCAGGAGCTTCTGCTCCTTGGTCAGCGCGGCGAAGTCCGCGGCGCGTAGGGCCGTCAGGAGCCGGTCGCGCAACGCGACCTGCGCGGGTGTCGGATCAGCCTTCGTCGGTGCGACGCCGGTCCGCGGGTCAGGTTTAGCCGCCTTGGAGGTGTGGTAAGGGCATTCGGCGTTCTGGCGGGTCAAGGCGAGCAGGGCCTCGAGCCGGGCGGTGGCATTCGGTTCGGCGAAGGCGCGTTCCGACCAGCCGCGGGAGGGCTGGTGCTCGAGCGCCACGCGCGCCGAGAAGCGCAGCCAGCGGTCCGGGGAAGCGAGGTGCGGCCACGCGGCGTCGACGGCGGCGGGGTCTTGCTTGCCGTGGAAGCGCTCGAGCGTCTGGCGGGCGACGGCCTC
>CAIRWP010000241.1 GCA_903882335.1 uncultured Opitutia bacterium
CAAGGGCTTCGCCTCCTGATCCGATGTCTGAGCAACTCCACCCGCACTGGCGCATCCAGTATATCCGCACCCGCAAGGAGCCGGGCGCCGGCAGTCCGTTCGCGGCCTTGCTCGCGGCCAATGACGACGAGGCCAACCTCATCCTCCATCGGGGGCCGTGCTGTTTTGTCATCCTCAACAACTCTCCCTATAACCCCGGCCACCTCATGGTGCTGCCGAACCGCGAAGTCGGTGAACTCGCCGAGCTAACCGCCGAAGAGCGCGCGGAGATGATGGACCTATTGGTGCGCTGCCAGGCGGTGCTGCAGAAGGTCATGAGCCCCGCAGGCTTCAACATGGGTCTCAATCTTGGCAAGGCTGCCGGCGCGGGTATTCCGACGCACCTGCATTTCCACATCGTGCCCCGTTGGGAGGGTGACCATAACTTCATGCCGGTCATCGGCGACACGCGCGTCCTGCCGCAGGCCCTCGCCGAGCTCTGGACCCGCCTCAAGCCGGCCTTCGCCGCCGCATGAGCCGCGTCGTCGACGTCGCCGTCCGCCACCCGCGCGTCCGCGTCGCGGCCGCCCCGGTCGTCGCCGTGGTCCACGCGCTCGACCGGATGCGCTCCTACCGTTGCCCCCGGGGCGCGCTTTCGATCGCCTTCCTGGGCGACCGCGAGACCTCCCAAGTCCACGCGGATTACCTGGACGACCCCTCGGTGACCGATGTGATCACTTTCCCAGGGGAAGACCATCCGGGCGAACCGTTCGCCGGCGAGATTTGCGTGAACATCGACCAGGCCCGACGGGCCGCCAAGGAGCACGGCACCACCCTGGCCGCAGAGCTACGCCTCTATGTCGTGCATGGTTGGCTGCACCTCGCGGGCCTGCTCGACGGCACCAAGGCCGAGTGCGTCGCGATGCGCGCCGGCGAGGCCTCGGCGCTCGCCCACCTCGACCGCGCCAAGCGCCGGCTCCGGGTGGTCGGCTGAGTTTGCTCGCCCTCGGCTCCCTCCGCGTCCAACTTTCCGCCCGATGTAGCGCACCGTCCTCATCCTCTCCGGCGGGATGGTCTCCACCGTGCTCCTGGCCCACCTGGTGGCCGAGGGCAGGGAAGTGCACGCCCTCTCCGTCGACTACGGTCAGCGGCATCGTCGCGAACTCGTCGCCGCCGCCGAGTTGTGCGCCCATTTCCAGGTCCCGCACCGCATCGCCGACCTCCGGGGTGTGACGTCGCTGTTCGGCGCCAATGCGCTGACCGATGCGCAGGTCGCGGTGCCGGAAGGGCATTACGAGGAGGCCAGCATGAAGGCCACCGTCGTCCCGAACCGGAACATGCTGCTCATCGCGACCGCCGCCGCTTGGGCGATGTCGCTCAAGGCGTCCTCCGTCGCCTATGGCGCGCACGGCGGCGACCATGCCATCTACCCGGACTGTCGCCCGGCCTTCGCCGACGCGTTAGACAAAGCCATCCGCCTCGCCGATTGGCACGAGGTCTCGCTGGAGCGCCCGTTCGTCGGCTGGGATAAGACCGCGATTGTGCGCCGCGGGGTCGAGCTCGGCGTCCCGTTCGCGTGCACCTGGTCGTGCTACGTCGGGGGCGACCGCCACTGCGGCCGTTGCGGGACCTGTGTCGAGCGGAAGGAAGCGTTCGCCCGGGCGGGCGTCCCGGACCCCACGGACTACGTCGCTTGAGCGCTTATCCCGGCGATTAGCCGGAGTAAGAGTCGACCCCGTCCCGTCGAGTGCACTTGCCTCGCGAGAGGCGCGCAACTTACATCGTGACGTGTTCCGGAAGTTCCATCGCCCGCTCGCCTGGCTGACGCTGTTCGCCTGGCTGTCGACGTCGGGTCTTTCTTGGGATGCGCTGCAGGTTTTCGCTTGGGCGAAGATGTCCGTGGATAATGCCCGCGAGGCTTCGCTGGGCGCAGCCGTCGGCAAGGCCATGACCGATGCCCCTTGTCCGCTTTGCGTCGCGGTGCAGGAAGGTCGTAAGCAGTCCGAGCAGTCGCCGCCCGCCGGTCAGGAACTTGCCAAGGCCAAGGTCAAGGCGCCGACCACCCTCTGGGAACTCGGCCCGCGCGCGCCGACGGTCGTCTGCTCCGGTCATGGCCTTCCGGAGGATGTGCGCGCGGTGACGCGGCCGTCCGAGGTGCCGGTGCCGCCCCCGCGCGCGCTGGGCTGATCACCGTCGCGGGCTGCGGTTGGTTCGGCTCGCACGTGGCATCCCTACACCTTCCTCGCGTCCATCGACGCGACTCGTCGCTTGCGCAGGCCGCCACACCTGCGTCGGCGGCACCTCCAAACACCACCCTCATGAAATTCTCCTCCCTCGCGGAGCGCACCCCGCGGGTCGCTCTCCTCTCCCTCCTCGCCCTTGGCGCCTACACCGGTGCCCAGGCCTGCCCGTGCGGCTGCGTCCGGGTGCCGGTCGATAACCTGGCCGACCGCCCGGCGGCCTTGGCCGGCGCCTACACCTTGGATGTCCGTTATGACGCCATCAACCAGGACGAGCGCGACAACGGCGTCCATCCCCATTTCACCGCCCGGCATCGCAACGTCACGGCCACGGTCGAGACCAGCTTGCTCGGCGTGGACTGGTACCTCGTCGTCCCTCGCATCGACCGGACAATCGCCACCGCCTCCGCCAGCGGCAAGGCCGTGGGCCTCGGCGATGTTTCCGTCGGCACGCGTTTCAAGATCGGCGATTACCGCCTGATCGCGGGCGTCAAGCTGCCGACCGGCGCCGATGACCTCACCTTGGTCGCGCCTCGCCGCTACCTGCAGCCCGGCTCGGGCTCCACCGACGTCTTGCTCGGTGTCCGGCGCGACTATGCCGCGCCCGCCGGTGCGCCGACGTTCTTCTGGCAGCTGTCCGCGCAGGCTCCGGTGGCTTACGACGAGAACTTCCGCCCCGGCTCGTCCTTCACCGGTACGGCCGGATTGAAGGTGCCGCTCTCCGGCCCGCTGGCGTTATCGATCCAGGGCACGGCGATCCG
>CAIRWP010000242.1 GCA_903882335.1 uncultured Opitutia bacterium
CGCCGTTGATGCGACCTTTCATCTTCTCATGTCTGGTTATCACTCTCTTGGCGCTCAACCGAAACATCAGCCCACGCTCCTGATACGTCCTGGCCAACAGGCCAACTGGTCAACGGATCAACTTGTGGGCCATTACCCCGCCTCACCCGAAATGCCCGAAGCCCTTCGCCTTCACCGGTTCGCCGGTCGCGAGGTCCAGGAAGCGCCCGCTGCCGGCTTCGGTCGCGCCGAGGCGGGTGAGCGGGGTGAGCGGGAAGGCTTGGCGGAAGGAGCGCTCCAGAAGGTCGGCGCGGTCCGCGGCGACCGTGAACAGCAGCTCGTAGTCCTCGCCGTCGGTCAGCGCGTGCTCGGTGGCTGGTTTGCCGTCGGCCTTGGCGAGTGCGCGCGCGGCGTCGCTCAAGGGTAGCGCGCCGAGGTCGATCCGAGCATCGAGTTTTGGGCCGAGCAGGCCGGGCAGATCCTTCGCCAGCCCGTCGGACAGGTCGGTGCACGCGGTGACCTCGCCCTGGCCGCAGAGCCATTCGCCCTCGGCCAAGCGGGGCGTGAAGTCGAGATGGCGTCCGTAGAGCGAGCCGCCGAGCTGGCCGGTGACGAAGACCGCGTCGCCTGAGGAGGCGGTGCGGCGCGTGAGGATGCGGTGGGCGAAGCCCTGCAAGGCCAGCGTCGCCGCGAATGTGCCCGCGGGCGCACGGCAGATATCCCCGCCGACCAGCCGCAGCCCCGCTCGGTTCGCGGCCTGGCCCGCTCCGTGGGCGAAGTCTTCCAGCCAGGCGACGTCCACGTCGGGAGCCAGCAGCAGGGAGAGCAGTCCGTCCGAAGGTGTCGCGCCGGCCGCGGCGAGATCGGACAGGTTGCGGTTCACCAGCTTGGCGCCAGCGCGATGCCCTGCGCAGGCCGCATCAAAATGTCTGCCCAGTAGGACGGAATCGATCGTGCTGGCGCGGTACTTCCGGCCGCCGCGCGTCGTGTCGAGGTGGGCGCAATCCCCGCCCGGACCTTCCGGGAACGGCGGCGCGGCGACGCCCAAGGCCTGCACGACGCGGCGGATGAGCTCCTCCTCCGGGAGCCGGGCGACGGAACGATCCGGCAGCGTGGTAAGAGCGCCCATGGTCAGAGCGTGGACGCGTTCGGCGCCAGCTTCAGCCACAGCAGGTTCGTGAAGTTGAAGGCCGCATGGACCGCGATGCAGGCCAGCAGGCCGAACCGGTCGCGCACCAGGCACAGGAAACAACCGAAACCCAGCAGGGGCAGGGCGGCCGACCAGCTGAGGTGCACGGTCGCGAAGAGCAGCCCGGTCAGGAGGACCGCCGGCCAGCGGGACGGCGGGAGCAAGGCTTTCAGGCTAGGGTAGATCATGCCGCGGAAGGCGAGCTCCTCCATGATCGGGGCGCCGATCGACACTGTCAGGGCCAGCATGATGAATGTCCGGGACCCGAAAGGCACGTCGAGCACGAGCTGCACGACGTCCTGCGGCACGTCGGCCGGGGCGCCGAAAGGAAAGCCATGCGCGGCGACGAAGGCCCAGATCGTGTGGAGCAGTTTCCAGGTGGCCGCGCCCGCCAGTCCCAGGCCGAGGACGCAGACCAAGGAGGTCAAGACGTTGCCGGGCCGCAGTTTCGGTAGCGCCGCGAGAGGGTGGTTCGTCGGATAGAGCGGGTCGGTTGGCGCGGTCGGTCCCCAGCAGACCACGGCGCGCAAGCCGATCCACAGGCCCAGCATCAGGCCGGTGGCCACCAGCTGTGCGACCAGCCCCATCTGCAGCTGGGAGGAGACCGAGGGCAGGATGTGCTCCGACATCAGCCCCTTCACGAGCATTTTCTGTGTTTCCGGATAGACCCCGCCGAAGGCGAAGAGGCCGCAGCCTAGTCCGAGCAAGGCCTCGATCGGCGCGGAGGGCACGGGTTGGTCGGGCTGTTCCTCCCGGAACCAGCGCCGTAGCCAAACCAGCCCGAGCACGCCGAGGCCGACCGAGTAGGCGACACAGGCCCAATCCCACGCGGTGAAGGCACGGGCGGACTCGAGGAGTTTTTCCATCAAGCCGGCTTAGGCTCCGTGCACCTGGTGACCGCCGACGAACGTCGCGACCGCGCGGCCGGTCAGGGTGCGTCCGGTCAGCGGGTTGTTCCCTGACTTGGAGTAGAGCGTCTTCGCGGAGGGGGTCCACTTCACCTTCGGATCGAGCAGGACGAGATCCGCCGCGGCGCCCACGCGCAGCGTGCCGGCGGCGAGTCCGAGGGCCTTCGCGGGGCCGGCGGTGAGGCGGGCGACCAGCAGGGCCAGGTCGGCCGCGCCAGAGAGCACCACCGCCTCGTAGGCCGCGGAGAAGGTGGTCTCGAGCGAAGCCGCCCCGAACGGGGCTTGGTCGAACTCGCAGTCTTTCTCCGTCGCCGTGCACGGCGAGTGATCGGAGCAGACGGCGTCGAGTGTGCCGTCGACGAGCGCGGCCACCAGCGCGGCGCGGTCGGCTTCCTCGCGCAGCGGCGGGTTCAGCTTCAGGCGCGTGTCGTAATCCTTGAGGGCGGAGTCCGACAGCAGCAGGTGCAGGCCGGAGACCTCGGCCGTCACCGGTAGGCGGCGGGCCTTGGCGCGGCGGACGATCTCGGCGGAGCCGGCGGACGAGAGGTGCTGCAGGTGGATGCGGGCCTTGGTCAACTCGGCGAGCAGGCAGTCGCTGGACGCGACGATCTCCTCGGCGGTACGGGGCAGGCCACGGAGCCCGAGGCGGAGGGACCAGGCGCCTTCGTGCATCTGGCCCCCATCGGTCATGCTGCTATCCTGGCAATGGTCGAGCACCACGAGGTCGAACATCGCGGCGTACTCGAGCGCGCGGCGCATGATTTCGTTGTTCTGCACGCCGGAGGTGGCGTCGGTCACCGCGACCACGCCGGCTTTCTTGAGGGAGCCGATCGGGGCGAGGGCCTTGCCTTCATGGCCCTTGGTCAGTGTGCTGGTCGGCAGGACGCGCACGGCGGCGTCGCGGGCGCAGATCTCGCGGAGGAGCTGGATGGTGCCGACGTTGTCCGCCGCAGGGAGCGAGTCGGGCATCGTGACGACGGTGGTGAAGCCGCCGGCGGCCGCCGCGCGCGTGCCGGTGCGGACCGTCTCGCGGGCCGTGCGGCCGGGTTCGCCGAGGCGGCAGTTCAGGTCGACAAAGCCGGGGGCGACGACGAGGCCTTTGCCTTCAAGCACGCGGGCCTTGGCCTGCTCGGCGGCGGTGAGCCGTTCGACGAACACGCCGTCGCGGGCGAAGAGATCGCCCTTGGCCTCGTCGCGGCCCGACGCCGGGTCGAGCACGCGCGCGCCGCGGATCCAGAGGGGGGAGGGGTCAGCGGGGTTCATCGGGAGAGGGCCTTGGTGCAGAGGTGGAGGACGGCCATGCGGACGGCGACGCCGTTGCGGACCTGCTCGAGGATCACGGAACGGGGGCCGTCGGCCACCTCGCTCTCGACCTCGACGCCGCGGTTGATCGGGCCGGGGTGCATCACAACGGCCTTGGGCTTGAGCCAGCCGGCGCGCTCGGCGTTGAGGCCGAACTGCGAGGTGTATTCGCCGAGGGAAGGGAAGTGCGTGGTCGTCTGGCGCTCGTGCTGGATGCGCAGCAGCATGACCGCGTCGCAGTCGCGGAGCGCGGACTTCAGGTCATGGGCGAGGCGGACCTGCGGGAAGGCTTCCTTGAGCGCGGCCGGCACCAGCGTGGCCGGACCCGCGAGGGTGACCTCGGCGCCGAGCTTCGAGAGGCAGAGGATGTTGGAGCGGGCGACGCGGCTGAAGAGGATGTCGCCGAGGATCGTGACCTTGAGGCCGGCGACCTTGCCGAAGCGCTGGCGCAGCGTGAAGGCGTCGAGCAGGGCCTGGGTCGGGTGCTCGTGGGCGCCGTCGCCGGCGTTGACCACGGAGATGTCGAGCACCTCGCCGAGGTAGCGGGCGGCGCCCGCGGAGGAGTGGCGCATCACGATGGCATCGACGCCCATCGCGCGGATGTTGAGGGCCGTGTCGCGGAGGGTCTCGCCCTTCACGAGCGAGGAGGCGGTGGTGTTGATCGAGACGACCTCGGCGCCGAGTTTCTTGGCCGAGATCTCGAAGGCCGTGCGGGTGCGCGTGCTCGGTTCGAGGAAGAGGTTCACCACCGTCCGGCCCTTCATGAGGTCGAGCCCCTTGCCCGGGGCCAGGGCGGGCAGGAAACGGTCGGCCTGGCGGAAGAGGAGCTCGATCTCGGCTCGGGTCAGTTCCTCGATGCCGGTCAGGTCTTTCTTCGTCCAGGTGTCTTGTTTGGCCATGCTGGGTAGGTGCGTGGCCCCAACGAAGTTAGGACCATGAGGAAAGTGGGGAGGGGGAGGGGGTTGGCAAGAGGAAAGGGGGTGGGACGAAGGGCTTGGGCTAGGGCCAGGGCTTGGGCCCGGAACTAGGGAGTTGTTTCTAGGTCGGGATGGTCGCAGAGAGACGTATTTCCGATGCCCGCGATAAAGGGGGCGCGGACGAGCAGGTACTTTCGTTCCTACTTCCGAGGTCAAAAGGATGTGCAACCGCGACTTGGCGTGACGTATTTCCTGGCCCCGGCCCTAGCCCACGCCCTGGCCCATTGCTTCGCTTACCGTCCCAATAACTCCCGAACCTTCGCACCGATGGCGGCGGGGGCATCAGCGCGCTTGTCCTTGTGCACGGCGATGACGTTGACGAGGGCGCTGCCGACGACCACGCCGTCGGCGACCTTGGCGATGGCCTGGACGTGCGCGGCGGTGGAGACGCCGAAGCCGACGCAGACGGGCAGGGTGGTGTGCTTCTTGATCTCGCCGACCGAGGCGGCGAGGTTGGCGGCGAGCTCCGAGCGCTCGCCGGTCACGCCTTCGCGCGAGACGTAGTAGATGAAGCCGCTGGCGTGCTGGGCGATGAGGGCGACGCGGGCCGGCGGGGTCGTCGGGGCGACGATGAAGATGTTGGCGAGGCCGTGCTGCCGCGAGGCGGCGATGAGTTCGCCGGCCTCCTCCGGCGGGCAGTCCAGGACGAGCAGGCCGTCGGCGCCGGCGGCCTTCACCTTGCGGCAGTACTCGTCGACCCCGAAGGAGAAGAGCAGGTTATAATAGCAATAGAGGACGATTGGCTTGTCCGTGCCGGCGCGGGTCGCGGCGAGGATGTCGAGCAGGCCGTCGTAGGTCATGCCGCCCTCGAGGGCGCGCTGGGCGGCGAGCTGGTTGGTCAGGCCGTCGGCCAAGGGGTCCGAGAAAGGCACGCCGACCTCGAGGATATCGGCGCCGTTGGCGGCCAGCGCGAGCAGCACCGCCTTGGAGGTGGCGGCGTCGGGGTCGCCGGCGCACACGTAGCTGACGAAGGCCGGGCGGCCTTCGGCTTTGCAGCGGGCGAACGTCTGGGCGATGCGGTCCATCAAGCCGAGGCAAGCCGTCTTTGGGCGGGAGGGCAAGGCGACTTATTCGCCCGGCCCGCGGCATTTACGCTTTGCCCGCGCTCTCGCCGCCCGCAGGCTATCCGCATGAGCCTGCAACTCGTCCTGAAGTTCCTCGTCTCCGCCACCGTGATCGTCGGCGCCGCCGAGCTCGCCAAGCGGAACCTCTCCCTCGGGGCGCTCTTATGTGCGCTGCCCCTGACCAGCCTTTTGGTGATGATCTGGACGTGGGTGGACACCGGCGACCAGGCCAAGGTCATCGCGCTCAACTGGTCCATCCTCGCCTACACGATCCCGTCGTTCGTCCTATTCCTCGCCTTGCCGTCCCTCCTGAAGGCCGGGCTCGGTTTCTGGCCGGCGTTGCTCGTAGCGTGCCTGCTCACCGGCGGCGTCTATAAGCTCTGCCAGCCGCTGCTCGACCGGGCGGGCGCCTGAGCATTCCGGGTTTGCCAGCCCGGCGTCCGCGGGTAAGGTTTCTGGGTCGGCCCAAGTGGTGGAATGGCATACACAGCAGACTTAAAATCTGTCGCCGCAAGGCTTACCGGTTCGAGCCCGGTCTTGGGCACGACGTTCAGCCTTTCAGCGAGAACGGCGTGAAGTCGGTCGCCGAGTCGTCGGCGTCCACGCCCTCGGCGCGCTTGAGCCGCTCGCAGACCACGTAGGTCACCGGGGTCATCACGGTCTCGACGAGCACCTTGAAGGCCCAGTTGGCGGCCATGACCTTGAGCAACGTCGCGCCGGTCCAGATCCCAGCGAACGCCAAGGGGTAGAAGATGAGGCTGTCGACGGCCTGGCCCACGATCGTGGAGCCGATGAAGCGGAGCCAGGCGTGGCGGCCTTGGGTGCGCACCTTCAGTTTCGCGAGCACGTAGGAGTTGAGGAAATCGCCGACGCAGAACGCGAGGATGGAGCCCAGCGCGATGCGCCAGCCGCCGCCGAAGCAGAGCTGCAGGGCGGGCTGGAGCTGGGCGCTGAAGGGTTCGGCCGGGCTGGCGGGCAAGGTCAGCACGACCCAGGTCATCACCGTGGCGAAGAGCATCGCCGCGAAGCCGGCCCAGATGACGCGGCGCGCGAGGGCGTACCCGTAGACTTCCGTCAGGATGTCGCCGAAGATGTAGGAGAGGGGGAAGAAGAGGTTACCCGCGCCGAACTGCGTCGGCCCGAGCAGCGGCAGGTCCAGCATCACCACCTTCGCAGGCCCGATGAGGTTGGAGCAGAGCAGCACGGCCACGAAGGCCCCGAGGATCAGGTCGTAGTAGCGGAAGCCGCGGTGCATGGGACGGAATCTGGAGGAAACGGGCGGGGACGCCAGCCGGGTCAGCGGAATCTCCCGTTCAGAGCGCGGTGCCCTTGGCCACGGCCAGTTCGCGCAGTTCCTGCAGCGGGCGCTCGTAGGCCTTCAGGGCATCAAGGTAGTCGGCGTTCTGCTTGCGGGCCGCCTCCAAGGTCGGCTCGGCCTTGAGCCGGGTGGCCTCAGCCTTGGCTTGGGCGGCGGCGGCGAGTTCCTCCTCGCGGGTGATGAGCGTGGCGGTGGCGGTGATCCCAGCCTCCAGCTGCACGTAGGTGTTCAGGTCGGCGCCGGCCGCGATCGTGGGGTCATGCAGGAGCGCGGACAA
>CAIRWP010000243.1 GCA_903882335.1 uncultured Opitutia bacterium
AGGCGGTCGAGAAATCCATCCTCTTCGGCCTCGTCGTGGGCGCGGAGATCCCAGAGCGCTGCGCCTGGGATCGTAAGAACTATTTCTACCCCGACAACCCGAAGAACTACCAGCTCACCCAGAAGGATTTCCCGGTCGTCGTTGGCGGCCAGGTCGAGATCGAACTCCCGGGCGCTTCGCGCAATGTGATGGGCGAGCATAAGTTCATCCGGATCCACCACGCGCACCTCGAAGAGGACGTGGGTAAGCTCAGCCACGCGGGCAGCGGCTCGTTGGTCGACTATAACCGCGCCGGCGTGCCGCTCCTCGAGATCGTCACCGAGCCGGACCTCCGTTCTTCCGCCGAAGCCGAGGCTTTCCTCCGCTCGCTCGTCGCGATGCTCACCCAGGCCGGCGTCGCCGACTGCGACATGGAGAAGGGCCAACTGCGCTGCGACTGCAACGTGTCCGTCCGTCGCCGCGGCGTCGAGAAGCTCGGCACCCGCACCGAGACCAAGAATCTCAACTCGATCTCGAGCGTCCGTGATACGGTCATCTACGAGACCGCCCGCCAGATCCGCGAACTCGAAGCCGGCCGCTCGATCACGCAGGAGACCCGCGGCTGGAACGCCGAACTCGCCCGCGGTTACGTCCTGCGCGACAAGGAAGACGCGCACGACTACCGTTACTTCCCGGATCCGGATATCCCGACCCTCAAGATCTCCCGCGAGACCGTCGCACGCCTTGCGAAGCAGGTCCCCGAGAACCTTTACGACCGCCAGCGTCGCTACGTCGAGAAGCTCGGCCTGCCTTACACCGCCGCCTCCGTGCTCGTGAACGACCGCGCCCTCGCCGAATGGTTCGAGCAGGCCGCCGCCGCGCACCCCGCCAACCCGTCCGGCATCGCCAACCTCGTGGCCAACGACCTGCTCCGCGACCTCGCCGCCTCGGCGGGCGCCGCCGGCGGCTTCGACGAGTCCACCCCGGCCCCGGTCTCGCTGGCGTCCTGTCCGATCAAGCCCGCCCAGCTGGCCGGTCTGGTCAAGCTGACCGATGACGGCGTGATTTCCAAGCAGCAGGCCAAGGAAGTCTTCGCCGAGATGTTCAAGACCGGCCAGGACGCCGCCGCCATCGTCGACGCCAAGGGCCTTCGCCAGAACAGCGACACCGGTGAGCTCGAAAAGATCGTCCAGGAAGTCATCGCCGACCCGGCCGTGGCCAAGTCCATCGCCGAATACCGCGCCGGCAACGAGAAGGCCATCAATGCGCTCAAAGGCCCGATCATGAAGCGTACGCAAGGGAAGGCCAATCCCGGGCTGATCGACCAGCTGCTCCGGAAGGCCCTCGGATGAAAGCGTCGGACCCCGACGTTTCGCCCTGGGCGGCCGGCGTCAAGGCTGCTCGCGACAACGCCATCCCTTCGCTCGTCATCCTGCTCGCCGCGACCGCCTTGGTGGTCGGCTATTACCAAGTCCCGACCCTCCGGGCTTGGCTCGATATCGTCGGCACCGTCAACCAGGCGAACCCCATCGCCTTCGCCATGCTCTGCACGGGGTTCACCGCTGGCGTCATCCCTTGGTGCTTCCGCATGGCCTTTCCAGGTTTGCGCCCCGCGCGCCCCGGGCTCGACCTGCTCCACAGCGTTGTCTGGTGGATGTTCATGGGGGTCGTCGTGTGTTATTTCTACGTCGCGCAAGGCCACTGGTTCGGCACCGAGCCCTCCTTTGGGGTGGTGGTCTGCAAGGTGGCCGTCGACCAGCTCGGCTTCACCGTGCTCTGCGGCGCGCCGTTCAACGCCATCTCCCACCTCTGGAAGGATTCCAATTGGGACACCGCGCGACTGCGGGCCGCGATGGGCCCCGGCTGGTACCGTCGGCTCGTCTTGCCCAACCTCTTGCCTAACTACCTGGTGTGGTTCCCCGGCAACATCATCTTCTACAGCATGCCCTCGGAGTTGCAATTGCCTGTCGCCAACTGCATCGGCTGTTTCTGGGCGCTCATGTGCGTGCGTATAGCGAAGCACTCGGGGGTGAAGCATTGAGAGGCTAGTTAGCTGGCACGCTGGCAAGTGGGCACGTGGGCAAGGAATTCAGTTAAGGGCCAGGGGCAGGCACCAGGGCCAGGGGCAGGAGAGGCAACAGATGCGATGCCGGCTAACCGATTAACAGGTCAGCCCATCAACTTAATCTGACCCTGTCCCTGGCCCTGGCCCTTCCTGTATCTCCCCCATGTCCCCTTGCCCCCGTGTCCCCATGTCCCCTAATCTTCATCATGCTTAGGCTTGTCCTGCTCCTTCCGCTCGCGCTCCTGGCGGCCGAGCCCGCTGGCGAGTTCCGCGGAAGCCCGGAACGTCCTTCCGCCGTCCTGAACCGGCCGGCCACGGAGGGCATCCATCTCGTCACGATCGCCTTCGGGGCCGAGGATATAGACTCCGTCACGACCGTGAAGGCTGAGGCCCGGCGGCTGATCGCCTTGAACATCGCTGTCCCGAAAGGCCGCACCGAGCTCCGCCGCTTCCTCATCGATGTGCGCCGTCCCGAGTACGCCGGCGGACGCGTCGCCCTCAAACCGCGCGAAAGCGGCTCCCCCAACTGGGACGAAAAGCTCTCGCTCGAGTTCATCGGGCCGACCGCCCGGGCTCGCCTCGTCTCCGTCGAGCCCGCGCCCGCCGCGACCATCCGGATCTTCCTGGCCGGGGACTCGACCGTCACGGACCAGTCGATCGAGCCTTACGTGGGCTGGGGACAGGTATTCCCGCTGTTCGTCGGCGACCGGGCCGTGGTCGCGAACCACGCCGAGTCGGGCCGGGCGCTGCGTTCTTTCCAGGGCGAGCGTCGGTTCGACAAGATCCTCGCGCAGCTGCGCCCGGGCGACTTCGTCCTCATCCAGTTCGGCCATAACGACCAGAAGGAGAAAGGGGAGGGCGTCGGGGCCTTCACGACGTACACGGCCCGGCTGAAGGCCTACGTCGACGCCATCCAGGCCAAGGGCGGCAAGCCCGTGCTCGTCACCGCCGTCGCCCGCCGCCGCTTCGACCCGCAGGGCCAGGTCGTCGAGTCGCTTGGCGATTTCCCCGAGGCCGTCCGCCGCGTAGCCAAGGAACGCGGGCTCCCGCTCATCGACCTCAACACCGCCGCCAAGCAGGTCTACCAGGCCCTCGGTGTCGAGCGCAGCAAGCTCGCCCTGCTCCACTACCCGGCGAACACCTTCCCCGGCCAGACCGAGCCGCTCCGCGACGATACCCACTTCAGCGCCTACGGTGCCTACGAGATGGCGCGCTGCGTCGCGGAGGGTATCCGCACGGGCGTACCCGAGCTGGCGGTCCACCTGGCGCCGGCGGTCAAGCCTTTCGACCCGACCCATCCCGACGACCCCGCTCAAGTGGTCATTCCCGCCAGTGCCTTGGTCAAGGGCGATAAGCCCGAGGGCAAATAAGCGCCGCAGGGCATCCCTCGCTTGAATCCCCGTCGCGGATAGGCGAGGCTCGCCCTCGTGCCCGATCTCTTCGGAGAAATTGAACCCGGCGTCGCCGAGGTGGTCCCGTTTGATGGCGGGGCCCGGGCTTACTCGTACTCCGTTCCCGCGGCCTTGAAGGATACCCTGCAGGTCGGCCAGCTCGTGCGCGTGCCGCTGGGCGGTCGCGTGAGCCTCGGAGTCGTCTGGCGCTACCCCGCGGAGCCCCCGCCCGCCGCTAAACTGCGGAGCATCATCCTCCTGGAACACGAGCAGCCGGTCATGACCCCCGACTGCTGCAAGCTCGCGGAGTGGATGGCCAGCTACTACGGCTGCGGCCTCAACTCCGTCCTCGAGACCGTCCTGCCCGCCGCCATCCGCAAGGGCGTGCGGCCCGTCCTCCGTCGGCTCCTCACGTTGGTGTCCCCGCCTGCGCCGGACGTCCTCGAAAAACTCCGGCGCAAGGCCCCTCGCCAGGCCCAAGTCATCGATTACCTCGCTGGTCAGCCCGGGCCCGCGGACCGGGCGAAGATGGTCGAGGGCTTGGGCGTGGCCCAGCCCGCCGTCGACGCCCTGATCAAGTCCGGGGTGGTGAAGGAAGATGCCAGCGTCCTCTGGCGGGTCGCCTACGACGACCCCTTCGCCGAGGGCGAAATCGTCGCGGCGCGCGGGCACGACCTCAATCCGCAGCAGGTCACCGCCGTCGCCTCCATCTCCGCGACCTTGGACAGCAAGGCTTTCCGGGCCCACCTCCTGCATGGCGTCACCGGCTCCGGTAAGACCGAGGTCTACGTCGCGCTCATCCGCAAGGTCGTCGCCGAAGGCGGCTCCGCCATCTTCCTCGTCCCTGAGGTCGCCCTCACTCCCCAGACCGTCGGCCGGCTCCGTTCGCGCCTCGCCGACCTCGGCGCCAAGGTCGTCGTGTGGCACAGCCACCTTTCCGCCGGCGAACGCTTCGATGCCTGGATGGCGATGTCTCTCGGGCAGGCCCGCGTGGTCGTCGGTGCGCGGTCGGCCGTCTTCGCTCCCTTGCCGAACCTGCGGCTCATCGTGGTCGACGAGGAGCACGAGCCCTCCTTCAAGCAGGGCGAAACCCCGATGTACCACGGTCGGGACGTCGCGGTCATGCGCGCCTCGATGCTCGGGATCCCCTGCGTGCTCGGCTCGGCCACGCCCTCCCTCGAGACGTGGAAGAACGCGCAGGCGGGCCGCTACGTCCTGGACTCGATGCCCAAGCGCGTCGACGACCGCCCGATGCCCGCGTTCCGCATCGTCGACATGCGCCGCGAGGTGCTCCACCTCAAGGGCCAGCACATCCTCTCGCGCGAGCTGACCGACGGCATCCGCGAGCGTCTCCAGCGGCGCGAGCAGTCGATCCTCTTCCTCAATCGCCGCGGCCATTCTCGCTCGCTCGTCTGCCCAGATTGCGGCGAGGCCGTCCAGTGCGGGCGCTGCAGTGTCTCGCTCACCCTGCACCGCACCGACGACACCGCCCGCTGCCACCTCTGCAATCACCAGGAGCGCGCCCCGGTGGTCTGCCCCAAGTGCCGTTCCCCCAAGGTCCGCTGGAAGGGTTACGGCACCCAGAAGGTGGAGGAGACCATCGCCCACCTCTTCCCGCGCGCCAAGGTCGCCCGCATCGACGCCGACACCATGTCCAAGAAGGACCGCTTCCGCCAAGTGCTCTCGGACTTCCGTGCGGGCAAGTACGACATGCTCCTCGGGACGCAGATGATCGCCAAGGGGCTGGACTTCCCGCGCGTCACGCTCGTCGGCATCATCGACGCCGACCTTTCCCTGCAGCTTCCCGATTTTCGCGCGGCCGAACGCACGTTCCAGTTACTGACGCAGGTGGCGGGCCGCGCCGGGCGCGGGGATCTCGAGGGGGTGGTGGTGGTGCAGAGCTTCCAGCCCGCCACAGATCCGATCCAGTTCGCCAAGCGGCTCGACTTCGAGGGCTTCGCCGCGGCCGAGATGGAACGCCGCGCCGAGTTCGGCTACCCGCCGGACCGCCACCTGATCCGCCATGTCTTCCGGGGCCGCAACGCCGAGAAGGTCAACTTCGTCGCCGACGCTTGGGTCAAGGAACTCGAGCGACTGCACCCCGGCCTCGCGGAAGTCCGCGGCCCTGCGCCGTGCCCCTTCGAGAAAGTCCAGGACCAGCACCGCGTGCACATCTGGTACCTCGTCTCCGGCGTAAAATCTTTTCTCGCGGCCCTGCTGCCGCTGCGGGCCAAAGTCCTGCGGGACGAAGACGTCATCGATGTGATCGACGTGGACGCGCAGGATTGTGCCTAGGGAGCGAGGGTAGGATTGATGGGAGAGTCGATGATAGAGTCGATGGTAGGGTCGATGATAGAGTCGAGGGGGGAGTCGATGGTAGGGTCGAGGATAGGGTCGATGACTGAGTCGAGGGGGGAGTCGATGGTAGGGTCGATGGTAGGGTCGATGAACGGTGCAAAGGTCAGAGCGGGCATGGAAGCCCCCATCGATTCACCATCCACTTCGACTCAGCAATCCCAGCTAAATGGCAACATCGATTCAGCCCTCTGTACTCGATGCAGCCCTCGACTCAGCCCTCTGAACTCGATCCAACACCCGATTCTATCATCGATCCTATCATCGACTCTACCCTCGATTCCACCATCGATTCCACCATCGATCTTGCACTCGATTCTACCCTCGATTCTACCTTCCAACCCACTCACCACCACCGCTTGCGCTTCATCCAGAGGGTGATGAGCGTGGCCACGAGCACCATGGTACCGAGGGCGATGAAATAGCCGTACTTCTCGCCCCACTCGGTGTGGATCTCCGGCATGAATTGGAAGTTCATACCCCAGAGTCCCACGAGGAAGGTCAACGGGATGAAGACCGACGACATGACCGTCAGCACGCGGATGACC
>CAIRWP010000244.1 GCA_903882335.1 uncultured Opitutia bacterium
CCGTTGCCGGGCTTTTCCCAAGTGACATAGCCCGAACTGTCCTCCAGCCAATGGCCGCCAAACCCTTCGCCGCCAAATTCACCGCCCTTGAAGATTCGCTCGACCGTGAGCAGCGGGTTGGGGGCGTTGGTGCTGCCGGCCTCGGCGGCGCGGCCAATGGTGGATACGAGCGAAGTCGTGCCCAGCGCGAGGAGGACGCCGAGCAGGATTCCGGGCCCAAGGGACAGGCTACGGAGCGGGCGCGATGGGCGGTTCGGCAAGGAGGGGTTCATCGGGGCGAAGGATGGGGCTCAGTGGATGTCCACGACGCGCGGCCCCAGCACATTCATACGGGGGGTGAAGCCCAGGCCGGGGCGATTCGGGGCCTCCATGTAGCCATCGACTCGTTGCGGTGCGCCTTCCGCCGTGCTGACGGTGACGTAGCTGTTGAAGTCGGTGCTGGTGAAGCGGTAGGCCTCCGGAGTGCTGTGGGCGAGATGGGCGATGGCGGCCGTAGTAATGTCGCCGCCCCAACTGTCTTCGAGGGTCATGGCGATGCCCATGCTCACGCACAGGTCGCGAGCCTGCTTGGTCTTGGTGAGGCCTCCGAGCTTGCTGATCTTGAGGTTCACCACGTCCATGGCCAGGTCGGCCTTGGCTCGCAAGAGCAAGTCGAGGCCGTCTACGTTTTCATCCAGAATGAACGGGTGATCGGTCTGACGGCGCACTGCGAGGCACTCTTCGTAGGTGAGGCAGGGTTGCTCGATGTACACGTCGAGGTCGCGCACGGCCCGCACCACGCGGACGGCCTCATGCTGGGTCCAACCGGTGTTGGCGTCGGCCACTAGGCGTTCGCCGCCTTTGAGGATCTCGCGGACCGCACGGATACGGGCGATATCCACATCGGGATCGCCGCCCACTTTGAGCTGGAAGCGCGTGTAGCCCTCGGCCCGGTAGCCGGCGACCTTGGCGGCCATGATCTCCGGGTCTTCCTGCGAAATGGCCCGGTAGAGGCGCACTTTCTCGCCGTAGCGGCCACCCAAGAGAGTGCACACGGGCAGGCCGGTCGCCTTGCCCAAAATATCCCAGCAGGCGATATCGATGCCCGACTTCACATACGGATGTCCTTTGAGTGCGGCATCCATGCGGTGGTTGAGCTTGCCGAGTTCCAGCGGGTTTTCGCCGATGAGCAGGGGGCCCAATTCGAGCAGCCCCGCTCGCACGCCGGCGGCGTAAGCCGGCAGATAGAAGGGCCCGAGCGGACAGACCTCGCCGTAGCCGATGAGGCCGGTGTCGGTTTCGACACCGACGATGGTGCTGTCGAACACGGTGACCGATTTGCCGCCAGACCACTTGTAGGTGGTCTCGTGGAGCGGGAGGTCGACCTGATGGGCGAAGATGCGCTTGATGGTCATGGGAATGGGTTGATGAAATCAGGATTTACGGCCCCACAAACGGACGAGCAGGGCGTCTACGTCGGGATCGTGCTGTTGCAGTTCGGTGCGGTTGAAGGGGTAGAAATCGTTGCGGGAAAAGAAGGCCTCGGTGCATTCGGCGAAGTACTCCATGGGGTTGGTCATGGCGTAGGCGCGGTCCCAGTGGATTTTACCGGCGGCATCTTTGCGTTGAACGCGCTCGTAGCGTTGGCTGGCCTTGGCGGCTTTGTAGGCGGCGGCGATTTCGGTGTTGGAGAATCCACCGGGCAGCACGCGGTCGTGATAGGCGTGGGCCAATTCATGCAGCGTGAAATTGGGCATGCGCCGGGTTTCGGATTCGAAGTCCGGGATGTCGGTGAATTCGACGCCGTGGCCCATGGCTGGATCCCGACCGTTGTCGCGCAACCATCCGGCACCCGGATGGTACTCGGCTCGTCCGCCTTCGCCGGGATAGGTGCGGGTGAACCAGAGGGTGATCTTGC
>CAIRWP010000245.1 GCA_903882335.1 uncultured Opitutia bacterium
CCATCCTCAACGGCATCGCCTACCACGGCGTGTTCAAGGGCTCCGGGGCGACGTTCCTGACGTTCTCCGACTACCTCCGCCCGTCGATCCGCGTCGCGTCCCTCGCCAAGCTCCAGGCCTTCTACATCTTCACGCACGACTCCGTCGGCGTCGGCGAAGACGGCCCGACCCACCAGCCGGTCGAGACCGTGAGCGCGCTACGCTGCATCCCGAACCTCGACGTGGTCCGCCCGGGCGACGCCGAGGAGACGGCCGCCGCCTTCGCCCACGCCGTCGCCCGCAAGGACGGCCCCGTGGCCCTCATCCTGTCCCGCCAGAACGTCCCGTCCCTCGACGCCGTCCCGGTCGCCACGCGCCGCCAGGGCACGCTCAAGGGCGGCTACGTCCTCCGCCAGGAAACGGCCCCGCTCACCCACATCCTCATCGGCACGGGCAGCGAACTCTCGCTCGCCCTCGCGGCCGGCGAGGAACTCGGCGCGGGCGTCCGCGTCGTCTCGATGCCTTCGATGGAAGTCTTCGCGCGCCAGCCGAAGGCCTACCAGGAGGAAGTCCTGCCCGCCGCCTGCACCAAGCGCGTCAGCATCGAAGCCGGCGTGACAATCTCGTGGGGCCGCTACGTCGGCACCGCCGGCAAGGCCATCGGCACCGACACCTTCGGCCTCTCCGCCCCGGGCGACGTGGTGATGAAGGAGCTCGGCATCACCAAGGAAGCCGTCGTGAACGCCGCCAAGGCGCTCTGAGCGAAGACTTCCGGGTAGCCCACGAAGCCGGCGTGCGCGCCGGCTTTTTTGTGCCTAGCGCGAGGATGCCAGCCGCTGGCGCAGGCGGGTCCGGGCTTCCACGGCGTTCAGGCGCGTCGGCCAGCCGAGGGTCCACACCGTCAGCCGGCGCGGCCGAAACCCAGGCTGCCGCTCGACGGACTCCAGGTGGCGGAGGGTTTCACCGACGGTGAAAGGCCCCACTTGTTGGCCGAATTCATCAAATAAATAGCACGTGCGGATCGGCGGGTTCATCGCCGAGTATTTCAAAATGACCGATCCGCAGGACGAGGGGATTTTCCTGAGGTATTTTGCCGACTAAAAGATGGGGCAATCACCTAGGTCGGCCAACGCCGACTAAGGCCCTGCGATCACTTGGCTTCCTTCAAGGCGGTGAGCGGCAAGCGAAAGAGATCGCCCTGCTCCGAGCCGAGCAGGAGCGTCGCATCGTCGATCCAAGAACAGCCTTCGACCTGCCAGGAGAGCGCCGGCAAGGAGAGCGGGGCGGAGCGCGCGGGACCCGAGAAGAAGGCCTCGCCGGTCGCCGGGAGGTCGAAGACCCAGATGAACGTGTAGGTCAGCACGGCCAGGCGCTTGCCATCGGGCGAGAGCGCGGCGTCCGTGACCATGCCCTTGGCATCCAGCCGGCCGACCTTGACCGGGATGGCTTTGTCCGGAGCCCCGGGGGCGGGTAGGTCCACCCGCCAGAGGTCGGTTAGCGTATCGCGACGGTGCTTCGTCAGGAGGTAGAGCCGGCCACCGACCATGAACGCCGCCTCGCAGTCATGCGCGAGCTCGGGATCAGGGAAGGATTTCTGGTCGGGCCAGGCGAAGGTGACCTTCCGGAAGTCGGCGACCGCGGCCGCCCCAAGCACCGGCTCGGCGAGCAGGTAGAGGGCGAGCTCCTTGCGGACCGAGATATTATTGCCGACGTCGCAGACGATCATCCGGCCGGCGGCGTCGCCGGCGATGGCCTCCCAGTCGACATTGGCCGCTCCCTTGAGCTCGACGGTGCGCCAAGGGCCGGACGGGCCGGCGGCGAAGCTGCCATCCACGCGCAGAGCGGACAGGCGCGGCTTGGCCCCGGAATCAGAGAGGGTCCAGTAGAGGCCGGGCTGGGACGGGCTGGCCCAGAGCGCGGAACACTCCGGCACGGACTCCTTGTTGAAGCGGGCGACCCAGGTCGGCGACACGGAGGGCATGTCCGCGGTCTCCCGGACCACCACGGCAGGCTCGGCGGCGGCCAGGACGGCGGCGAAGCCGAGGACGCTGAGGAAAAGACGGGGCATCGAGGCCAACCTAGGATAACGCGGCCGACAGGCAATCCGGGAGGGAGCGTTTTTCGGTGGATACCTCCCCACCCCGCCCGCCAAGATGGGGCATGGCTCGCTCCTCCTCGCGTTCTCTCTGGACCGCCAAGCTTCGCGACGGGCTGCCCACCACCACGAAGAAGGTGACCGGGCGCGTGGCGAAGTCACCGACGAAGGCGATGACGGCCACCCGGGGCGCCAAGGCCATCATCCTAGGGATCGACCCTTCGCTGCGCGGCACCGGTCTGGCGGTGGTCGATACGCGCGGGAGCGCGCCGCGGCTGCTCGCCAGCTTGACCTTGAAGCTGGCGCCGAAACTCGAGCCCTACGAATGCCTCGGCCAGATCGCCGACGCCGTGGAGTCGCTCGCCAAGGAACATGGCGTGACCCAGGCGGCCATCGAGGAGACCATCTACGTGCAGAACTTCCGCACCGCCCAGGCGATGGGCGCCTCCCGTGGGGCGGCTTTGAGCGTGCTGGCGCGGCTCGGCGCTACCGTCCGGGAATACGCGCCCAAACGCATCAAGATGGCCGTCACCGGACACGGAGCGGCCTCCAAGGAGCAAGTCGGGCGGATGGTGAAGTCCGTCTTGGGCTTGGCCGAAGAGCTGCCGCTGGATGAGTCGGACGCGGCGGCGGTGGCGCTGTGCCACGCCTACAACGCCCGCTGAGGACCGACCGGGGTCCCGAGCGGGCGCGACGACGCCTCAGGCGGAGGCCAGGCGCCGGCGACGACGCACCGCGGCGACCGCCAGCCCCAGGCAGCCTAGGCTCAAGCCATAGGTAGACGGCTCGGGAATCTCCGACAGGTAGTTCAGTCGTACCTGATTGTTGGCAGTATCGTCGACTAGGCTGAACTTGGAGATGTCCAGCGAGGCTCCGAACTGGTCCTTGAGACCCGAAGCATCGATGGTGAACAGGTCCGAGATATTGCCGTTGGCCCCGAGATTGAGGCTACCATACTCAATGAAACCAAACGAGTAGGCGCCGGCGGGGTCGAAGGTCGTCGGCAAACCCAAGAGCAAAAGGGTGAGCTTATTGCCCGCCGAGACCGCGCTGAAATCCAGCTGCCCTGAGAGCAGGAACCGATCAAAGCCCGCCCCGCCACCGAGCGAGGCATCGCTGAAATTCAGCTCGACCTTCGCGCCGCCTTGGAGACTCAGGCTATCGGCGCTCAACGAGCCGACGACACCGACGTCGCCCGCACCGATGGCACCTCCGGTCGCGACGGTGATAGCGCCGACGGCGCCGGAACCGGCCAGCGTTCCACCTGCGGCGACGACCACGTTACCCTGGATGGAGCCAGTGACCTGGAGGATCCCGGCGTTGATCACGGTCCCGCCCGTGAACGTATTGATCCCACTTAAGGTGAGGGTGCCGGCCCCCACCTTGGTCAGCAGACGATCACCCGAAATGACACCGGTGATCGTGCCGTTGGTCCCGGCCACGCTGCTGTTAGCCGTCAGCGTGATGTCTTTGGCGACGGTCTGGGACTTCACGTCAAGGCTACCACCCGCCAAGGTCACCGACCCTGAACCCAGGGCGTTGGCGCTGTCGACTGCCAAGGTACCCGCCGAGACCGTCGTACCGCCGGTATGAGTGTTATTGCCGCTAAGCGTCACCGTCCCGTTCCCCGTCTTGGAGAGAGCGCCGGAAGTGACCGTACCCGTGACCTCACCGCCTTGAAGCACCAGCTTGTCTCCATTCAATTGAGTACCGTCTAGCGAACCCGAAGATAGGGTGATCGTGTTAGCAATAGTCCGGGAGCCAAGATTGAGGGTGCCCCCGGAGATGGTCACGGCCCCGCTGCCGAGCGCGGTGTCACTCCCGGCGATGAGCGTGCCAGCCGACAAGGTAGTGCCACCGGCGTAAGTGTTGTTGCCGTTCAAAGTCAGCGTGCCCTCCCCTGACTTGGTCAAGGCCGAGGCGCCACTGACGACGCCGTTCAAGGTGCCAGCGCCATTGAGCAGGCCGGCCGTCAGGGTGATCGTGTTACCGATGGTCTGGCCGTTCAGGTTCAGGGTGCCGCCCGTCAGCGTCACCGCCCCGGTACCCAGCGCCGTGCCCGAGCCGAGGGTGAGCGTGCCCAACGTGACATTCGTTCCACCCGAGTAGGTATTGTTACCGCTCAAGGTCAGGCTACCGGTCCCGGCCTTCGTGAAAGCGGAGGTGCCGGAAATAATCCCCGTAATCGCGCCTGACCCAGCGATCGAGCCCGCACCAAGCGTGACGTTATTGCCGATGGTCTGGTCGTTCAGGTTCAGGGTGCCGCCCGTCAGCGTCACCGCCCCGGTGCCCAACGCCGTGCCACTACCTAAGCTGAGCGTACCGGCCGTGATGGTCGTGCCGCCGGAATAACTGTTGTTGCCGTTGAACGTCAACGTACCCGTGCCTGATTTAGAAAAACTACCAGTACCCGCCAAAATTGTGTTGATGGTGCCAGCAGTCGAATTCGCAATCTGGGCGACCTGGAGGGCGTTCGTACCCTGCAAAGTGCCGCCGGTGACACGAAAGTTATTCGTGAAAGCATTACCGGAAAGATCCAAAACGCCACCCGCCACCGAGAATATCCCGGCACCGATGGTCGCCCCATCGGAAACACGGAGCGTACCTGCTTCCACGGCCCCCGACGCCATCGTATTCAGACCGGAAAGGGTCAAGGTATTGTTGCCGCGCTTGGTGAGAGTAGCGGTCCCGGAAAGAATTCCGTCGTAGTTAATATCATCGGAGCGATTGAAGATGAACGTAGCATTTGAGGCATTAAATGATAAGCCGCCGTTGATCGTCCCGGTCGTCCCACCATTCCCGAGCTGCAAGACCCCGGCACCCGCCAATACGCTACCCTCCAGCAAAACAAGATCCTTGTTCACAATCATCGTCGCATTGAGCCGTAAGGTCTTTCCTGCGTTGACCGTGACCACCTCATCGAAGGTCGCCGTAGTTGCCGAAATGGTCAATGTCCCGTCCACAAACACCTTGTTCTTGATGAGCGGAGTACCACCCTGACTGCGCAGGGTACTATTACCCAAAAAGGTGAGATTTCCGCTGCCCAGCGCGCTAACGATTCCTTGAAGCCCGAGGATACCCGTGCTGAAAACATTGCCCGTAAAACCATCATGTACACCCCAGGTGAAAAAACCGTCACCGTTGGCGGTGTTGGTTAACACCAAGTTGCCGGAGCCGCTGAGTTTGCCGCTAAAATGACCAGTGAAGGCGCTGTTATTGATCGTCAAGGTCTTGCCCTCGGAGATATTGACGGTGCCTCCGCTGCTCAGTCCGATGATGGTCGCATCGGTTTTGATTTCAAGGAAGGCGCCGGCAGCTACACTAACGGAGCCGTTACCCATGGTGCCGGCGCCCTCTACGATAAGCCGGCCGGCCGAAACGGCCGTCGTTCCAGTATAACTATTGGCCGCGCTTAACGTCAGCGTGCCGGCGCCGGCCTTGGTTAGAGTGAACGCACCGGAAACTCCCGTGGCGAGATTAGCGGTGGAGCCCGTCCCAACGGTGATAGTACTGTTAGCCGACAGGGCCAAACCACCCGCCCCGCTGAGCGTCCAATCGCCCAGGGACGTCGCCCCCGTGCCAAAAGTCAGCCCGCTGATACTCTGATTGGAATTAAGCGTGATGGTGTCGGTGACCTTGGTAGCCGCACCCGAAAACACCGCCACATCACCCCCGGTCCATGCCGCGAGGTTAGTGCCATCGCTGCTCCAGAAACTATCCTCCCCCCAAATGCCGCCGCCCGACTGGAAGCCGACCGCCGTGGAGGTGTCCCAGGTGACGGTCGCCGCCATGGCGGGATTGATGGCCAGGAGGCCAGCCGAGAACAGGATCGCACGAGAGAGGTAGGGGGAGTTTCGCATGGGGTTTCGGCCAACACTCCTAGGTCCTCTTCTTCGACAGAAAAGCGACTTCCGCCAAACCGGGTAATCATACCTAAGCAGAGCTGAAGGGATGAACCTAGATTTTGGCCTCGGCACCGGCTCAACCCTCCGCGTCAGCTCACGTCTCGCCGGACGCCAGCGGAGATACGCGCAACCGTCCTGGCCGGCGCCCGACCCGCACCGCGACTACTCCTCGCTCACCGCGTACTCGTCGGCGCGGCCGCGCGCCTGGCTCCAACGGGCCATCAGTTCTTCCAGCGGCACGGGGCGGACATTCTGATTAAGATTATAACGGCCGGCCTCGACGCAGGCCTTCAACTGATGCCACACCGCGGCGTAGGACCGGCTGAAGCGCAGCGACCCGTCGCGCACGAGGCTCGAGACATGGCAGCACCCG